>NZ_JAYFEQ010000961.1:0-13366 GCF_055795085.1 Phormidium sp. CCY1219
GGCTGGTCAGGTGGTTAGAAGTACAAGCCCCTGGCTTTAGACATGGGGTTGGTTTCTACGGAGTCCCTGACGGTTTTGCTTGCTCTGATGGCGGTTGTTGCCCATATTGTCGCCCGCGCCATTGGGTGGGCGTCCTTCGGGCAGAGAGAAAAATTCGCACCACGGCGAGGGGGTCGGCGAAGGGAGATAACCAAAACATCCAGGCGGCGCGTTTCCCCGGGGTGCGATCGTAGGAAGGGGCGATCGCCAAATTTAACCCAAACCGAATCGCCAACAACAATACATTCAACCCCAGCAACACCATCGGAAAAAACCCAGATAACCCCCCACTTGCCGTCAGCAACCCAAACCCCAGAACCACCAACATCGGCAACCCTTGCACCGCAGACAAAAACCACAAATCGCCCCAAGTCTGCCCCACGTCCGAGGCATCCTTCAGGTCGAGACTTCTGCCCCATTCTTTCCAGGTTTGCGCCGCCCCTTCGTACATCCGCACCTTCAGCAGCTTCGCCCCATCCAGAAACCCCACTTTAAACCCGCGTCGCGCCAGGTTCCGGGCGAGAGTCACGTCATCGCAAAACGAGCCACAGGCGCTGCGATATCCCTCCACCTGCGCTAACACTTCCCGCCGACAGAGAAAACATTGCCCATTGGCCATCACTCGTTCCGGATCCGGGGCGGTGGTATTGGTCGGACCAAAGCGATACACCAGGGTCATCAATAGCGCCGGTTGCAGGAGCATTTCCCCGGGATAGTTGAGGAGAAACTGGGGCGAGAGAGAAATCAGGTCGTAGCCTTCCGCCTCGCCGGTTTTTACCACACTCGCCACTAACCCCGGATTGGGGATGGTATCGGCATCAATGCCTAAAAACCACCGACTGCGCGGGGAACTGTGCAAAAATCCGTGGTGCAGCGCCCAAGGACGTCCCACCCACCCGGGGGGTAAGGGGTCGTCGGCGATTAAGCGAAATCGCGGGTCTTTTTTCGCCGCCGCTTTCACTAGGTCTGGGGTGCCATCGGTGGAATGGCTATCCACGATAATGATTTCCCGGACTTCGTAGCTTTGTTGGCTCAAACCGACCAAACAGGGACTCAGCCGATCGCGCTCGTTTAAGGTGGGCACCACCACACTCACCGCCCCATATATCTCTTGCGTCGCGCTCTGAGGTGGGAGGGGAGGACGACGAAATGCTCCGGGCAACAAACGCGACAGCAAAATCGCCGTGGCGGGTAGCTGCAACAGAAGCAAAATGACCGATAAAATATAGATTGACAAATGACTTCACCCAATCGAAACAACCCGGATATTTTTTACCATAAAACCGAGAATTCGGGCGATCGCTTGCTTTTACTGGCTTTTCTTCTCCCGGGCACTCCCCCTGGCAATCCTCTGATTGAGGACAATTTTTATCCGAGACTCGCGGCGTTGAGCAAAAGCGCCGCGATCGCACTGTGTACGGCTAACACTTGTTTCCGGTTAATGGTTCATTATGCAGCACCTTCATGGGTAGGGTGGGCAACTTGTTGCCCACCCTACAGGTAGTGCTTAATTGGATAAGATGCGGTTGTCCTATGGTTAAAATTTTCACCCCTGTGGCGATTCAAGCGTGGGTTTGTAGCGTCACGATCGCCTGGGTGGAGGAAAAACGCGGCAATGGGTTGGCTATCGAGTCAAAACGAATCGGGTCGGTGGGTTTCATTCCCGCGATCGCTGGCATCTCTACGCCTCGACCCTCGGAAATGAAACTCCCCGACCCCAAAAATCAAAGGTAAATCTAGAGCAGTTTGAAACCATCTGGGTGGCAAAAGCGCCACAGTCCCAACACTGTCCATTCTCCCTAGTCGTTTTCCCAATCTTCGCGACCCATCAGATCCCCGATGCGATCGCGCAGTAAGTAGTTGTGTTTCTCTAATTCGCTTTCCACAAATGCCCATTCACGTGCCGGAATGTGCTGACAGAGGGTGTAAATCGGTTGTTGTCGTCCGACGATTCCCTTGTTCACCAGATTTCGCGCTTCTTGTTCGATCACGTCGATGGAGTAGGTGATGGTATAGGTCGTTGCAGTCATGGTCATAACCTCTTGAATTTAATGTCTCTGTTGCCTTGGATGATTAGGCACCCCCCAGTGGGATGCTCGAAATTTTCAGGGATTTTTATATTTTCTCAAACACTGGGTAGTTTTCTTTAACGATTTGTTACGGTCTATACAGCAGGATTTTTCATCTCGCTGTAGTCATCCCCCCTTTATCTTAGTCAAAAGTTGAAAATTATGCATCTGACCCTTGCGCGATTTTTGGTCTCTCGGAGCGAAGATCCCAGGCATGTCACCCCTCTTGAGGATGAATTTAGTAGATTTTCCGGGGATAAATCTGAAGCTGTGAGGGACTTGGCGGGATTTTGACCCTTGCAATCAATTAGTGAGAAAAAATTTTGTCGCGCCGCCCCGCCCCGGGGGTAAGAATCCCCCAGAAGACTCTGGCGAAAACTCGGGAGGTAATCCTCCCTCCCGCGCCCTGGTATTTAGGAGAGTTCTCTTCCAAACAAGGTTTCTAAGGCGATCGCTTGCGCCGCACTCATTTGCCCGTAAGAAAACACATAGGGAATTTCTGGGGGCAGGTCGGGTTGCAACTGCTTCAGGACATATGGACTACCATAGATCGAGATCGCTTGCAATTGGCCGTTTCGTAATAATTTCTTAACCCATTGATAAGCGAGACTTGTCACTCGCGCCGGTCCGCCAAACGGATTCCCGCGAATGAACATTTGTAGCAATGTTACGCTGCTGTTATCTTTCTCCAGTTCTGGATTTGAGGCGGTATTGCAATCCACCAGTTGGAGTTTGTATCCCAAAGATTGGGGAAAGGCGATCGCTGGCGCTGCTTTATTTAAAAAAGCACAATTGATAATATCGTCTACGATTAATAAATTTCTTAAATGTTTTTCTCCCCCAGGTGACTGGGGTAAGGGCAAGGATCCGCCAACTTGCTGGGATTGACGCAAAATCTTTTCGGCGCTGGCCATTATCTGGGGTGCAGACAGCACAGAAAGTCGCTCTGGGGAAGCAGATACCACCTGCGCCTCGGGGAAAAGTTTGCCTTTCGCCTTCCAGATGCGTTGCACGGATTCGCGGATTCGGGTTTCGGAAATGCGCCCCGCCCTCACCGCTTCGCAAAGCGCCCGAATCGCACCCACCGGATCCTCGGGCATCAGTAAAATATCCGCACCGGCCTCTAATGCTAAAATCGGCGCTTCGTTAGCTCCATACCGTTTGGCGATCGCCCCCATCACCAGCGCATCAGTGACGATTAATCCTTCAAACCCCAATTTTTGCCGCAATTGTCCGGTAAGAATCTTCCGCGACAGGGTGGCGGGTTGTTGCGAATCCCAGGCGGGAATCAGCAGGTGGGCGCTCATCACCGCATCCACGCCTGCAGCGATCGCGCGGATAAACGGCGGGAGTTCTATTTGTTCCAGTCGCTGTATGGAATGGGGCAACACCGGTAATTCCACATGAGAATCTACGCTGGTGTCCCCGTGACCGGGAAAATGTTTGGCGCAGGTTAACACCGCAAATCCCTGTTGTCCGCGCAGAAATGCTGTGGCGAGTTGACTCACGGTTTCTGGGGTTTCGCCAAAGGCACGCACGTTGATTACCGGGTTTTGCGGATTGTTGTTGACATCCACTACCGGGGCGAGAACCCAGTTTATCCCGATCGCCTCCGCTTCCTTGGCGATCGCCGCCCCCATCTCTTCGGCATACTGTAGGGCCAATTCCGGTTCATCCTGGGCAATCTCCGAGATCGCCATCGGTGGCGCAAACCAGGTGGCACCGGCAAAGCGCTGACCCACTCCTTCTTCAATATCGGCGGCAATTAGCAGGGGATATTTGGCCAGGGATTGCACCTGATGCGATCGCAGCATCAAATCCCCGGCACTTCCCCCAACAAAAATTACCCCGCCGATACCTAAATCTTCCAGTAAATGCCGCAAGATGGCCATCGGGGGTTCCCAGTGGGGATATTCTCTTTGGCGATCGAAAAGGTGCCCAGATGCTCGCACCACGAACAACTGAGCTACCATTTCTTCCAGGGAGAGGGTTTCAAAACCCGGCAATGCCGGGATGCTGAGAGAATGCGTCACAGATTATGCCTCGGATTGAGAAGAGTCGATTTCGTCTCCACTATCCATCGATTCGGCAGATTCTTCCGCTTCGTGGTGCTTGCGCTCTTCGCTCAGTTGATTGAGCAGGGATAAGATTCTCGTCCCGCGCTCGATGGATCGGTCTTCTAAAAATACCACTTCTGGCGTGCGACGCAACCGCACTCGATGCCCCAATTCGCTGCGAACGTATCCGGTTGCGGATTTTAATCCTGCCATTGTCTCGGCCCGCGCTTCATCGGTTCCGTAGATACTGACAAAAATTTTCGCATGTTGCAGGTCGCGCGACACATCCACATCGGTGACGCTGACCATTCCTGCACCTACGCGGTCATCCTTTATGTCACTGAGCAACATTTGGCTGACTTCGCGCTTGATCAGGGAAGCTACTCGGGAAACACGACGATCCGTAGCCATAAGTTTTCGCTCCCTTACTCGCGTTTTACCGGTAGGTTCAGGCAAGATTGCTCTTGCACCTACCTCTGTTTAGTCTAGATTCACATCCCCGGTCTTTGCCAGGGAAGATTCCCGTAACCTCCCACATTGAGGGGAAGTTACGGGTCCGGTATTCCTCGTTCGGGATGGCAGGGGTATGCCGATCGCCTCTCGGCTATCGCGCATTTTCCCTTACACGGCACTCAACCCCAACATGGCTCTTAAGGTGAAACTGATAAAAATAAAGCCGGCAACGAAAAAGCTGACTAAGGCGATCGCCGTTACGGGTTTCTCAAACCAGGGTTTTAGCCAACCAAACAGGGCAAAGAAAATGCCCAAAACGATGGTGACGAAGTAGCGCGGGTAGCGAAGGACGTTATCCCAAAAGTCTTCAAACATAGAAATTCCGATGCGACACGAGTGGCTAGGTTTCTTGCGTATTCTAACTCGTCCCATTGCCAGCCCTCCCTATCCACCTCGGGAAAACTTCCAAGGGTGGCGATCGCTGCGCTCTTGCTTCCTCCCAGAAAATTTCTTTTTTCTCTCTTGATGGCTTGACAAATTTATTATACCATGATATAGGGAAAAAATATCTCCTGATTCGAGATTTTTTGCACGCCACAATCAAACGCGGGAAATAATTAAAAAAAATCACGCGATCGCTACCCCCATTGCTGGAGAATTCTTTATGGTTCTAAATTTCCTCAACCAATGGAGGCATAGATGTCCTTCCCTGACCCACTCCGTTCGCAAAGTCCCCTTGCGAACGGTGTTGATTGTCCCGTTCGTATTGCAAATTGTCGGCGCAGTGGCACTGGTGGGCTATCTCTCCTATCGCAACAGCCAACAAGCCGTGGAAGAGATGGCGGAGGGACTGATGGTGGAGGTCTCAAAGCGAATTGGCGATCGTCTCGACAGCTATTTAGAAACCCCCCAGCAAGTGGTCGCCGCTAACCAGATGGCCGTCGAATTTGGGATAGTCAATCTCGACAATTTCGAGCTGATTCGGCAAGAATTATGGCAACAGATGCAATTGTACCCCTCCCTGTCAAGCAATTACTTCTTAAGCGCTGAGGGAAAATTTATTTATTACGGACGCGCAGTTAGTGAAGTTTTTCAAGACGAGCTAGAAAAACATATTGGGGAAAAATTCCCCCTCGGCACCCTTTGGTTCGGCGAAACACAAAACAGCGATCCCACCCTTCGAAGATACTACCTCGTTGACGAACGAGGTCAGCTAAAACAACTTTTTCTTCAAAGCCCTACCGATTACCGCAGCTTACCGTGGTATATCGATGCTCAATCCAGTAAAGAACCAACTTGGTCTTCGGTTTTTGTATATGAAAATGCACCAGTAGTGGCTATTGCAGCTATTGCTCCAATACAAGATAAAACCGGACAATTAAAAGGTGTTTTTATTTCGGATTATCCCTTATTTGAGGTAAGTTACTTTCTCAATAAGCTCGATTTTTCTCCATCGGGGCAAGCATTTATTATAGAAAAATCTGGGAAATTAATTGCAAATTCTGCACTGGAAAAGCTTTATTTGCAAACGGAATTAAGGAATATAAAACGATTTGCAAGTAAGGAAAGCAAAGACGATTTAACCCAAAAAATTAGCCAACATTTATTTCAAGAATTTAGAGATTTAGAGAACCTTAAACATCCGTACCAATTAATTTTAGAAACGCAAAAATCTGGATTTCTCAATTTTCCATTGGTTGAACGTATCTTCGTGCGAGTCGTGCCCTATAGCGACGAGTATGGTTTGGATTGGCTGATTGCGATCGCCGTACCCGAATCCGATTTTATGCGTCAGATTCACCACAATACTCGCATTACCATTCTCCTGTGCGTTTTTATCTTAATTCTCGTCACCTGCACTGGCATTTTCACCGCCCAATGGATCGCGCAACCTATTTTGCGCTTAAATACAGCAGCAAAACAATTAGCAGCAGGCAACTTTGATGCTAAAATTTCCGTCTATCGTACCCATGAAGTGGGTCAACTCGCTGCATCTTTTAACCAAATGGCAGAGTCTCTGAAAACCTCTTTTCAGCAGCTTAAAGCTAGCGAAGATAAATTTGCCACCTTTTTAGATACGGTTCCCGTGGGCGTCTCGGTTTTAAATCACAAAGGCGAAATTGTGATGGTGAATAATGCGGGAAAAAATATCCTGGGTCAAGGGGTAAAACCCAATGTCTCCTTTTCAGACATATCCGCCGCCTATCAAGTGTATGTGGCGGGCAGCGATCGCCTTTATCCTACGGAACGTTTACCCGCTTTTCGCGCCTTCCAAGGGGAAATCGTTTTCGCTGAGGATATTGAAATTCATCGCAGTGATGGCGCAATTATTCCCCTGGAAGTTCGCGGAACTCCCGTCTTTGACAGGGAGGGAAATGTCCTTTATGCGATTAATGCCTTTGTGGATATTACCGAACGGAAAAAAGCTGAGAAACTGCTCGCCGATTACAACCGCATTTTAGAAGCGCAAGTGGCAGAAAAAACTGAGGCACTACAGCGCAGTCAAGCGCAACTCGATGCTTTTTTCGCCTCGGCTTCTGTCGGTATGGCGATTGTCGATCGCAACTTGCGATTTGTTAGAGTCAACGAACCTTTAGCGACAATTGATGGCATTTCTGTCGCCGAACATATCGGTAAATCTCTGGATGAAGTCGTTCCGGAATTAGCGCCAAAGCTCACTCCTTTGTTTCGGCAAGTTTTGGTTAAAGAAACTCCTATATTCAATGTGGAAATTAGTAGCGAAGTTCCTTCTCGCCCCGGTGTGAAACGCTATTGGCTGGTTTCTTATTTTCCCGTCATGGGTGGTGAAGATACCCTGTATGGTGTGGGCGCAGTTATCGTGGAAATTAGCGATCGCAAGCACCTCGAACTGGCATTGGAAGCCTCTGAAGCGCGACTCAATGATATTCTTAACAACACCGTAGCCGCAATTACTCGGTTACGCGCATTTGCCGATGGAACCTGGGACATCGATTATATTGCCGCCGGCTGTTACCCGGTTTCTGGCTACACCCCTGAAGAAATTAAAGCCGACAAAGACCTCTGGGTTCGACGCACTTTCCCAGAAGATTGGCAAAGAATACAACCTCAGGTATTTGGTGATATTTTTGCCGAAAAAATGGGAAACTACGAATACCGATTTTACCATAAAAATGGCAGCCTGCGGTGGCTTTCTCAAACCAACAGTTCCCGGTGGGATGCCAAGCAAAATTGTTGGCTGGTAACGGTTATTTCTCAGGATATCAGCGATCGCAAGCGCGCCGAAGCCGAATTAGAACGCGCTAAAGAAGTCGCTGAATCTGCTAACCGCGCCAAAAGCGCCTTTCTCGCCTCCATGAGTCACGAACTCCGCACGCCACTGAATGCGATTCTCGGCTTTGCTCAACTTATGCAGCGCAGTTCCACCCTCCTCCCCGAACATCGCAATCATATTGCCATTATCAACCGCAGTGGAGAACATCTGCTAACGTTAATTAATGACCTGCTCAATATGGCCAAAATCGAAGCGGGGCGCACCACTTTAAACGAACATGAATTTAACCTGCATGGCTTTCTCGATAACTTGCAAAAGATTTTCGCCCTAAAAGCTAAAGATAAACATTTGGAATTGGTTTTCTCTATTAATGCTGATTTGCCAAAATGGGCGATCGCAGATGAAGTCAAATTGCGACAGGTTTTAATCAATTTACTGGGTAATGCCCTTAAATTTACCGATGTCGGAAGGGTGACGTTGCGCGTCTTTCCCAGAAGCAGCGATTTGTCCCCAACCTCGCCACCATTGCCCTCAACTCAGCGCCAAACTAAAGTTAATATCGCTTTCTCTGTAGAAGATACCGGTCCGGGCATTCCCGAAACCGAATTAGAAGATATCTTTCAGCCCTTTTTGCAAACCCGAACCGGCAAGCAGTCTCAAGAAGGTACGGGATTGGGATTGGCGATCGCCCGCCAATTCGTCCAGTTAATGGGCGGTGAACTGTCTGTCAGCAGTACCCTGGGACAAGGAAGTTCTTTCTCGTTTACCATTCCGTTAACTGTAACTGAATTTACCCACAAAAAAACTCCTCTCCCACCCCCCCCTCTCGCCATTTCCCTCGCCCCCAATCAACCTAGCTATCGCATTTTAATTGCTGACGATCGCCCGGATAACCGTCAATTGTTGGTTCAATTTCTCTCTCCTCTCGGGTTTGACATTAAAGAAGCGAAAGATGGCGCAGAAACCCTAGAATTATGGCAAGGTTGGCACCCCCATGTTATCTTGATGGATATGCAAATGCCCGGAATCAGTGGGTGGGAAGCCACTCGCCAGATTAAAGGGAAAAAACCATCCCCCAACGGCAATTTTATCCCCGGCGAAAACCTCCCCCCTACCCCGGTGATTATCGCTGTTACCGCTAGCTGTTTTGCAGAAGACAAACACGCGACGATCGCCGCCGGATGCGATGATGCGATCGCCAAACCCTTTAAAACCGCAGATATTTTATCCACCTTGCAAACTCATTTGGGGGTCAGCTATATTTACGAGTCGGAAACTCCGCAATCTCTTCCGGCTTTAACTGACGATAATCAGTTACATCCCACAGAAATTTTGGTGTTATCTACAGAGTTAATCCAACGCATCGAACAAGCCAGTATCCGCGCTAAATTAACTCAGCTTTATGGCGCGATCGCTGAAATTAAACCCGCCCATCCACAATTAGCCGCCAAGTTACAACGCTTAGCCGATGCATTCGACTATCAAACTATCTTAAACTCCATTGCAGACGCTAAAAAAAATCTGCCCTCCGACCCGAAATAGTCCGCCAATCTAGCCCATTATTTGCCTGACTTTATTCCCTCGCTTCAGATAGCTAACCGTGACTCACCTACAACTTCTATATTAACGGGATTATTATTTTTTTGTGTGGCCACATTTGTAGACCGCTATTGACAAAAGGTCATTTTTTTTGCCAGAATACTCATGTTATGATGGGGATTTGTGGCTATATATATGGCGGCACAGATTCCCATTATACTATGGTATCCCTCAGCCCTTGAATTGTCAAGGGTTAGAGCGGATTTTTTTTCGGCAATTTTTTCCGCGATCGCCCCGCTTTTTCCTTGACAGATACACTATTTTTTTTTAAGCTACTAATGCTATGATGGGGTATTCTTTGTCTTTATAAATAAGCACAATATCCCATTATAAACTATTACCCCAAAACCCTACCCTGTCAAGGGGTAGAGGCAATTTTTTTTCGCCCCGGAAATCGCGCCGATCCGCCAAGTCAAACACCGAGGGCGTTAGTGTCGTTAATCGCCACACCTGCTTCTACAATCGCGCTGATAACGCGAACCGGGGAACTTACAGACACCTAGCCAGTCAAGGGGGTGACGGTAGCCGCAACCCGCAGCTTTCCCAGTCCGTTCCCAGGCGAAACCTGGGAACGAATCCAAACCCAACGAGTCAGCCTATAGAAGGAGAAAGTCCAAAACCAGAGCGTGGATAGTCGGCATTCTCCATCAGGCTTCACCGTTGCGGTAGGGTCGAGGCAGTTTACAGGCGAGACATGACCTCCCGGGCGGCTTCTAAGGTGCGATCGATATCCGCTTCCGTATGCGCCAAAGAGGTAAACCCAGCTTCAAACTGAGAAGGCGCTAGGTAAATACCCCGTTCTAACATCCCGCGATGGAAGCGACTGAATTTCGCCAAATCAGACTTTTTGGCATCTTCATATTGATGCACCGGTCCGGGATTGAAAAACAACCCAAGCATAGCGCTAATTTGACCCCCGCAGACATCATGTCCGCATTCTTTCGCGATTTGCAACAATCCGTCGCTCAGCTTTTTGGTAATCTTGTCCAAATAATCGTAAGTGCCCGCTTTATTAAGCAATTCCAGGGTCTTAATCCCCGCCGTCATCGCCAGGGGATTCCCCGAAAGGGTACCCGCTTGATACATCGGACCCGATGGGGCGACCATTTCCATGATATCGCGACGTCCGCCATACGCCCCCACGGGCAATCCACCACCGATAATTTTACCCAAGGTGGTTAAATCTGGGGTGACGCCGAATTTCTCCTGCGCCCCGCCATAGGAAATGCGAAAACCGGTCATCACTTCATCGAAAACCAGCAGCGCGCCATATTCTTGCGTCAGCAGGCGCAATCCTTCCAGGAAACCGCCATCGGGAGGAATAAATCCAGAGTTACCTACCACGGGTTCTAGAATTACCCCGGCGATGTCATCGGGATTTTCGGCGAATAATGCTTTGACCGCTTCTAAGTCATTGTAAGGCGCGGTAAGGGTGTTGCTTGTCGCAGATTTCGGTACTCCTGGGGAGTCGGGTAGTCCTAATGTCGCTACGCCAGAACCGGCTTTCACCAAGAACATGTCGGCATGTCCGTGGTAGCATCCTTCAAATTTAATCACTTTTTGGCGTCCGGTGAAAGCGCGCATTAACCGCAACACCGCCATGCATGCCTCAGTTCCAGAATTGACAAAGCGCACCATTTCGATGCTCGGTACCGCATCCACAACCATTTCGGCGAGCACGTTTTCCAGAACGCAAGGCGCGCCAAAGCTGGTTCCTTTCTCTAAGGCGTCTTTCAGCGCCCCGATGACTTCCGGATGGGTATGTCCGCAAATCGCCGGTCCCCAAGTTCCTACATAGTCGATGTATTGATTCCCGTCTACATCCCAGATGTAAGCGCCTTTGACTCTATCGAAGACGATGGGTTGTCCGCCCACGGATTTGAATGCTCGCACCGGTGAACTGACGCCCCCAGGCATCAGTTTTTGGGCGGTGGCAAATATTTCTTCCGATTTTGCAGTGGTGAAGCTGGTTGTAACCAAAGTTCTCTCCTTTGCTGTAGGCTTAACCGTTGACTCAATTTAGAATAAGGGTCAGCGGTGATTAAGCATCATGGCAGAAGCTATAATATCCGATCGTACTCCTCTAGTCGTCCGCAGGGCTAGTGCGAAATGTTAAATTATTCTTACTGCCATAGAACATGCGCGTCTTAGTGACAATTCCTCATGTTTTCAATCCCCAGGGGGGCGGGGGCTATGCCTCGTTAAGCCCCGATCCCCAACCGAGGATTCAGGGGTTGAGCCAATGTCTTCAAGCGTTGCATGAGGTTTATGATAGTCGATCGCAGTTTTATTTTCAATACACTCACCAGCTTCATACCTTCAGCGCCAATCGCCAAAGTTCCGCCCAGCTTTCTATCGTCATCTGTACCACCCAGGGGTTACATCTGCTGGATAAACTTCCGGTGGATCCCCAGTTGTATCGCCACCGCGAAACCCTCTGTCACCCCATGTTTTTGGGGTTCGAGTGTCACCAGGTCTTAAAGGAACATCTCGGCTTGTACGATTATTATTGCTATCTCGAAGATGATATCATTCTCCGCGATGCCGATTTTTTTAAGAAGCTACGCTGGTTTAACGCTCAAATTGGCGATCGCGCCGTCCTCCAACCCAATCGCTATGAACGGATCCGCGATCGCCAGGGCACCAAAAAATTTTATATTGACCCGGAATTGGAATTCAAAACCGGCAAACGCGATAATTTCGCGCACTATTTTAATGATAATCTAGTGTTGACGGGCAAGGTAATGGGGGAACCCGTCACCATTAAGCGGGCGGAAAATCCCCACTCCGGTTGCTTTTTCCTGAATCGCCCCCAAATGGAGTTCTGGGCGCAGCAACCTTATTTTTTGGACCGCGATGCTCGCTTTTTCGGTCCGCTGGAAAGTGCGGCGACTTTAGGTATCGCTCGTACTTTTCGCGTCTATAAGCCTGCGCCGCAAAATGCCAATTTTTTAGAAGTTCAGCATTTTGGGGATGGGTGGAGTCGAAAGATCAAAAATGTTAAGTTCTGGTAAGGGTTATGTCTCAGGTTGAAAGGGCTGTCACGCAATCTGCAATTCCGGTGGAAAACATTCGCTATAACGAACAAGGATTGGTTCCGGCGATCGCGCAAGATTATCTCGACGGTACCGTGTTGATGATGGCGTGGATGAACCGCGAATCGGTGCAAAAAACCCTGGAAACCGGGGAAACTTGGTACTGGAGTCGATCTCGTCAAGAATTGTGGCATAAAGGCGCTACCTCTGGATACCTGCAAAAGGTGCGATCGCTACGCTACGATTGCGATAGCGATTGTTTGTTAATCGGTATCGAGCAAATCGGCGATATTGCCTGTCATACTGGCGAAAGAAGTTGTTTCCATCAAGTAGATGGCGAAATCTCTCCCCCGCCAGCCAATACCCTCTCTCAGGTTTTTCAGGTCATCTGCGATCGCCGCGACAACCCCACAGAAAACTCTTACACCGCTAAACTTATCGCCGGCGGCGATAATAAAATCCTCAAAAAAATTGGCGAAGAAGCCGCAGAAGTAGTAATGGCTTGTAAAGACAATTCCACTGAAGATATCGCCAATGAAGTAGCCGATTTGTTCTATCATACAATGGTGGCTTTAGCCTATCATAATGTGGATTTGCGTGAAGTTTATCGCAAGTTGCAACACCGTCGCCAATAGAAGATTCCCTTCCTAATTTAGGTGGAATTCAACCCACCTAACTCCCTTACTTTAGGGTCGGAAAATTGTTGCCGCCAGGGGTTGACAAAGCAATCCCCATCGGGTATGATGATACCGTAGGGCGAGGCAGGGCTTATGTGCAATGCTTAGCTTGCTTGGTCAACCCCGCAAGATGAACAAAAAGCTTCACCAACCCTTCCATTGCGCCAAAAAATGCGATCGCGCA
>NZ_JAYFEQ010000962.1:0-1275 GCF_055795085.1 Phormidium sp. CCY1219
GTTTAGGCTGGTCAGGTGGTTAGAAGTACAAGCCCCTGGCTTTAGACATGGGGTTGGTTTCTACGGAGTCCCTGACTCGCCAGCCTTTATCCTCGATTTTCCCCCACAACAAGACCCCCGCAGGGCATCTGAGCGCCAGTAGGGATCCTCGCTGATGATTTCAAACCCTGAACTGATATTCAGTTCAACTTTCGCTTTCTTGTGCGTTAACCACATCGATTCGTTCGAGTTGCCAGAGGATTTGGTTCCCTTCCCGCCGCACCCGCGAAACGATCCAATTGCGCCAAGGCCAATGATCGCCGCGACTGGTCACGGCGCTGGCATTAACATCCATCAGATCGGCGAGTTCGGAACTGGTGATTAGATAGCCTTTAGCGGCAATCCGATCTGCGATTTCCAGGGTCTCCATTAGGTACTGGAGTTGGGTGACCCTCACCTCACGGGGCAAGTTGTCGAGTGATTCTGTATTGGAATGGGCAGTTGTCTCCATAAAAGCCAAATCCGAGGTCAGAAGGTCATTCATAAGTTGGGAACATTGTAGCGTTTTGGTTGCCAGTTCAGAGACCTCCGGGGGAGGGCAGTTGCACCCCCATCGGAAACTCCCGGCTCCCAACGCCTGGGACTAGAGCGATCGCCCGTCTCCCAATGCTCTCCTTATTCGTTCCATCGTTCTCTATAAAGATTGCCTTTGTCAACTGGGATCTTCTGCTTTTTTCTGCAAATTGAGTCTAGATCTAGACCAGAGCGCTATTTTTCAGTGGCTTTTTTATTTTTCCGGGAAGCCCTTACGCCTCCTCCCCTGCATCCCCGCGCAAGGGTTCCCCGGTTCTGAGGCGCGATCGCTTGCCTGCCTTTCCGGTGGGGTGTTCGATAAGCTTAGCTGATTTTTTGATAAGTTTTTTAAATTCATTCACCCCCCTTCCCCAAGGGTGTCCCGGTGCGAGGTCGATCGCTTTCTCGGGGTCGGGTTGGGGCAGGTTGGGCCGCGATCGCCTTTCTCGTACTCGCGATCGAGACTCCCCCCAATTCTCAATAGATGGGCTTACTCTGCCTCTCAGTGTTGAGCAGCATCGGTTGGATTTTTAAACCATTTTGGTCTCAATCCCTGACATTTCCAGGATTTGCCTGCAACTGTTTGCACCGCAATAACTATTGCGCTCATCGGGATAGTTTTTCCATCCCTGGAGTTGGACTAGGCATAAAAAACTATTGCGCTTATCGGGATAGTTTTTCCATCCCTGGGGTTGGACTAGGGATAAAAAACTATTGCGCTTA
>NZ_JAYFEQ010000963.1:0-17766 GCF_055795085.1 Phormidium sp. CCY1219
ATAGCGCAAGTCCTCTAAAGAGGACTGGTACGGGGTAAGGGAAAAACTGGCGGTGGGGAGGCGGAGTCTCGGGGGGGCATTCCCAGGCAAATGACCAAGAACCAATAACCAATGACCAAGGACAAATGACTAATGACCAATGACCAACGACAACCAAGGAGAACTGTAGTGGGAAACCAAGTCAGTCAGCGAGGAAACTCATCCGGGTTAGTGGGGTGGGGGGCTTGTCCGATCCATCCGCCGACTAGCCCGAATTTATTGCAGGGGGTAGCAGAAGCCAACTATCAATTACTGACGATCGCGGATTACGATACGGCCATGAATCGCACCTTAGAGGTATTGGGGATGGCGGCGGATGTCGATCGCGTTTATCTTTTCGAGCATCATGCCCACCCGGAAACCGGGGAACCGGCGATTTCTCAGCGGTTTGAATGGGTCAGAGGCGGCATCGAAGCGCAAATCGACAATCCGATCTTGCAGAACCTCACCTATATAGAGGCGGGAATCAGCCGATGGTATGATGCCTTACCGCGCGGGAACTTTATCGGCGGCACGGTGCGAGATTTTCCCCCCACGGAACGGGATCTGCTCTCCCAGCAGGATATTTTAGCATTGTTGGTGGTACCGATTCAAGTCCAGGGAGAATTTTGGGGATTTATCGGATTTGATGATTGCCAGCACTATCGCCAGTGGTCCACGGATGAAACCACCGGCTTGATGACCATTGCTGCCAGTATTGGGCTGCGCCTGGAACGACAGCAAACCGACGAAAAATTGCAGCGAGAAAAGGTGCGATATCTCACTGCCTTGCAACAGTTAGCGGCAAACGTACCGGGGGTAATTTATCAGTTCCAACAGTTACCCGATGGGCGGCGGTCGGTGCTATTTGCCAGTAGCGGATGTCGCGATTTATTTGAATTAGAACCGGAAGCGATCGAAGCGGATTTTAACTTACTTGCGGAGTTATTGCATCCAGACGATCGCGATGCTTACGAGCGTTCGGTGATGAAGTCAGCGCAGACATTAGAACCTTGGCATTGGGAAGGCAGAGCGATCGTGCCTAGCGGTAAAACCAAATGGATTAAAGGCATGGGCAGAGCCAGAAAAGAGGGAGAGAATTTAATCTGGGATGGAGTATTAATGGATATCAGCGATCGCGCTCGCACCCAGGAACAGCTAAAAGGCAGTGAAGAACGATTGCAGAGCTTTTTCAATGCTACTTTTGAAGCGGTCATCATTCATCAAAACGGAAAAATCGTAGACCTCAACCCAGCGGCAGAATTTTTATTTGGCTATACCAGCCGCGACATTCTCGGGGAATCGGTGTTAAAAATCACCGCCCCCGAATCGCGAGATTTAATCACCGAAAAAGTCAAATATCCATCAGACGAACCTTTTAAAGCGATCGCCCAGAAAAAAGATGGCACGCCGTTTCACTGCGAAGTGCGAGCCAAGACAATTTTCTATCAAGGAAATCCGGCGCGGGTAGTGAGCGTGCGGGATATCAGCGAGGTAGAAAATTCCCTGGCGGCCCTGCGAGAAAGCGAAGCGAAAAATCGCGCCTTGCTCGATGCCATTCCCGATTTAATTTTTCGCTTTAGTGCCGATGGCACATATCTGGATTTCAAAGCGGATAACCCGAACGATTTAGTGGTCGAACCCCGGGAAATTATCGGCCAAAAAGTGGAAGACTTACTGCCCGAATCCGTGGCGAAACTATTTCGGCATTATCTAGAGCGCGCGATCGCCACTCGGGAACCGCAAATATTCGAATATTACCTGCTGCATCCCACTCCAGAAGGCAGCCAACAGCGGCGAGATTGGGAAGCGCGAGTGGTGATGTGCGGGGACCGAGAAGTGCTGGCGATCGTGCGGGATATCAGCGATCGCAAACATGGGGAACAACTCCGCAGCGAATTAATCGGATCTTTGCAACAAGCGCGCGATCGGCTACAAGCGGTATTAGACGCAGTACCCGGTTCCGTCGCCTGGATTTCTGCGGATTTAAACTATCTCGGCGTCAACCAATATCTGGCGCAATCCTTCCAGATGTCCCCGGCAGAATTTGTCGGTCAAAATATCGGCTTTATTAACTTCACCGCCGAATTTAACGAATTCGTCCGCGACTTTTTTGCCAGCAACGAACCCGAAGCATCCCAAGAAGTGCAAATCCTCACTCAAGAGGGCATTTGCGATTACTTAATTATCGGCCAAAAATACAATCGCGGCGAAGCTGCCGTATTTGTCGGCTTTAATATTACCGAACGCAAAAGCATGGAAGAAGCCTTGCGCGTTTCGGAAGAAAAATTCTCCAAAGCCTTCCGTTCTTGTCCCGATGCGATGACTATCAGTAGTTTGAAAGACGGGCGCTATATCGATGTCAACCAAAGTTGCTTGCGGATTTTTGGCTACGAACGCGACGAAATAATCGGTCGCCAGGAGGAAGACCTCAACCTGTGGGTAAACCAACAAAATAAGCAGGAATTTATCGAGAGATTGGAACGCTACGGCTCGGTGTATAATTATGAAGTCGAATTGCTTACCAAAGCCGGGAAATCGCGGGTAGGATTGCTCTCTGCAGAAACGATTGAATTTGACGGCGAGCCTTGCGTTTTGGGGGTAATGAACGATATTACCGAACGCAAGCGCGCCGAGGCTCAGTTGCGCGAAAAAGAAGCGCAATATCGCAGTATTTTTGAAGCCACCAGCGATGGGTTGATGATTACGGATCTGGAGGGATATCCGGTAGAAGCCAATCCAGCAGCTTACAAAATGCACGGCTATTCTTACGAAGAATTTCTGGCACTTTCCCCGGAGGATTACGTGCATCCCGATTATCATTATTTGATTGCGAAATTTCTCGAAACCCTGAAAGCCGGCGGGGAATATCGCACCCAGTCGGTTCATCGTCGCAAAGATGGCACGGGGTTTTATATTGATGCTTTGGGTACCGGGTTTATTTATAAAGGAGAGCCGCATATTTTGGGCGTGGTGCGCGACATTACCGATCGCGTGCGCGCCGAGGAAAAATTGCGCGCTTCGGCACAACGCGATCGCCTGTTGGGAGAAATTGCCCTGCGAATTCGGCGGTCCTTGGACTTACAGGAAATTCTCAACACCACCGTGGCAGAAGTGCGGCACTTTTTACAAGTCGATCGCGTCTGTATCGGTCAATTTGACGGGCGTTCCGATGGGATTATCGTGGCAGAATCGGTGGCGGAAGGGTACAAATCCCTGGTAGGAGCTGTGACCCCGCGCGATATCTATGTGAATAAAGTCAAGGAATTTTTGGCGGTTCCCGTGCAGGTGATGAACGATACCCGCACTGCTGATTTATCCCCGGATCTGAAAGAGCATTTTCGGGAATATCAGATTAAGTCTGGGTTGGCGGTGCGAATTGTGGTGGGCGATCGCTTGTTTGGGTTGTTAGTCGCCCATCAGTGCGATCGCCAGCGCCAGTGGCAAGCATCGGAAATTGAATTGCTCGAAAGACTGGCAACACAAGTGGCGATCGCCATTCAACAAGGTCAGCTTTACCAACAACTCGCCGATTTGAATGCTAACTTGGAACGACAAGTGGAAGAGCGTACCCAAGAATTGCGCCAAGCAGTGCGCGAATTGGAGGAACTGCACCAGCTCAAAGATTTATTCTTACATGCCGTAACTCACGATTTGCGAACCCCCGTGATGGGCACTTTGTTGTTAGTAAAAAACTTGCTGCAACGACAAGAGAACTCCCACAATCCCCAAACCCCCATCCCGGTACCGCGATCGACCCTGGAACGCACTATCCAAGGGTGCGATCGCCAGTTAACCTTGATTAATTCCTTGCTGGAAGTTCACGCCAGCGAAGTGCGCGGCGTGGTGTTACACCGAGAACCAACCCAACTGCAACCCCTGGTGCGATCGCTCACTTGCCAGTTGCATCCCCTCTTGGAGAAAAACGAGGCTACCCTCACCACCCACATCCCCGACGACTTGCCGACAATCCATGCCGATCCGGCACAGTTGTGGCGGGTGTTTGAAAATGCGATCGTCAATGCTCTCACCCATAACCCCCCAGGGGTGCAACTCACCATCACCGTAGCGGTAGAAGACCCGCAAATTCGCTGCGCGATCGGTGACAATGGGGTGGGCATGACCCCGGAACAATGCGAAACCTTATTCGAACTCTACGCGCGCGGTCCGAATGCCCGACGCTCTACCGGTCTCGGTTTGGGCCTCTATCTCTGTCGCCAAATCGTTACCGCACATGGCGGCGAAATCGGCGTCAACAGCACCCCCGGTGAGGGGTCTACCTTCTGGTTCACCTTGCCCCTCTCCGATTGACTCTCCCGCCAATGGCTTTTTATCTCGCACTCCTGCCAATCGGGCTATTTCTTATTCGGCGATCGCACCGGAATTTCGATGATAAATTCCGCACCTTCTCCCGGGGCGGAAATGCAACTGAATTCTCCCCCATGTCGTTCCACCACAATGGAATAACAAATCCACAATCCCAATCCCGTACCCGACCCCACCGGTTTGGTGGTAAAAAACGGATCGAATATCCGCTGTCGCACGCGATCGCTCATCCCCATCCCGTTATCCGCAATCGAAATTTTCACCGTATCATTCGGCGTACTTTCCGTGCGAATGCGAATGGTCATTTGGGATTGGTCATTTGTCGTTTGTGCTTTGTCATTTGAACCTGTTACCAATGACTTTTGCCCAGTGACAAAGGACAAATGACCATTGACCAGAGAGTGCAAAGCATCGATCGCGTTACTGAGGACGTTCATAAAGACCTGATTGAGTTCCGAGGCATAACAGGTAATTTTGGGTAGATTGCCATAGTCTTTCACTACCTGAATCGCCGATTTGCCGTTGGTTAGTTTGAGGCGGGATTGCAAAACCAGCAGGGTAGATTCGATGCCCTCGTGGATGTCTACTGGTTTCATTTCTGATTCATCATGGCGGGAGAAGTTCTGCAATCCTCGGACGATTTTGTGGATGCGATCGGCTCCGTTTTTGATAGAGGCGAGCAGATGTGGCAAATCGCGGGCGATAAATTCTAAATCGATCGCCTCCATTTCTTCTTGTATTTCTGCCATGGGTGTGGTATAATGTTGTTGGTATAACTGAATTAGATTCAGCAAGTCTTCTACATACTGGCCGGCATATTCGATATTGCCATAAATAAAGCCGATGGGATTGTTGATTTCATGGGCGACGCCGGCCACGAGTTGCCCCAAACCGGACATTTTTTCGGTTTGAATCAGTTGTGCTTGGGTGCGCTGCAGTTGTTGCAGGGTTTGTTCCAGTTCGGTTGCTTGTTCGCGCAATTGTGCTTCGCTGCGGCGCAAGGCTTCTTCGGTGAGTTTGCGCTCTGTGATATCTTGAATCGTGCCGAATAATTTAATCACCCGTCCCGCTTCATTGGCAGTGGTTTTGATTTTGGCCGATACATAGCGGAAATGGCCATCGGGTCGGATAATTCGATAGTCCAATTCGCGATCGCACCCGGTTTCGATACACTGTTGCACTGTAGTGAACCAAAACTCCAAATCTTCGGGGTGAATTAACTGCTGATGCTCTTTCAATGACGGAATCGGAGATTCGCGATCGAGTCCTAAAATACAATACAACTCCTCGGACCAAGTGATAGCATCGGCAATCACATCATACTCGTAACTTCCCAATTTGGCAAGTCTTTGCGCCTCCGCCAGGGACACTTCTTTAGCTTTTAATTCCCGGGTGCGTTCCTCAACTTTCACTTCCAGGGTGCGGGAATACTCCTCTAATTGTTGTTTGGCGTTCGCTAAAGAAGTATAAAGCATGGCATTTTCCAGAGAAATTGCCGCTTGTGCCGACAACACCCGCAAAATTTCCAGTCGTTGCGGGGTAAACGCCCCGGTGGTTAAATTGTTTTCTAAATACAGAACTGCGATCGCTTTTCCGCCATTGACGATCGCGCTGCACAACGCCGATTTTAACTGGCGTTGGGCGATATAGGAATCTTGAGTAAATTGTCCCTCGCGCGCGGCATTGCTCAACACCACATCGGAGCGAGTGCGCTCCACATATTTTATCAAATTTAACGGCAAATCTTCGTACTCTTCCACCGGAATGGGTTGCTCTAAATTGGTGGTTGCATCCACGGAAGCTGACGCCGCCACTAACAATTTTCCCGAATTGACTAAAATCAATACTCCTTTTTGCGCTCCGGCATTTTCCAGCAGGGTATTCATCAAAGAGGCGAGTAATTTATCCAGGACAATTTCGCTAGCGATCGCTTGGGAGGCTTTCATCACCGTGGTCACATCTAAAGTCTGCCGTCGCCCGGTTGCTCTGACGCGATTTTCAGCAAGTTTACCCGCCTCCATCGACTCCATCTCCAGGTAAGGAATAGCCAACAACTGGGGATAATTTTCCTCTAACTGCTTGACTTTACTAGAAGCTCCCCATTTCAAATAGCAAGACCAGGATTCCTGCATATAGGCTTTAGCAATGGTAATTTTGCCCAGTTGGCGATAAAATTTGGCAGCCAGTTCGTTACCCAGGGCTTCCTCATTCAGGTACTCGTTTTTCTGGGCTAATTCGATAGCGCGATCGTACTCGTCCATCGCCGCTAATTTATCCCCTTGCAGGCGATATCGTTCCGCTTCCACTAAATAATATTTATGGGCGTAATTCATCGGCGCGTGAGTTGCCCATCGTTGCATTTTTTCTTGGTTGTTGGCCACCCGGTCTAGCAAGGCTTGCCGTTGCGAATTGTCCGAAGTTTCGTAAAGTGCCAAGCGGGTGAGAGAATCGTAGAAATAAAACACCGGTACCACGGGCAAGCCGGTGACGCCATCTAAATACTCGTCAGCCGCGATCGCCGATTGCAAAGCCTCCGGAAACCGCTCGAATAAATAAGCCAAAATGAGCTGGCACAAAAACAAGTAATGCAGTCCGTTACGGTCGTTAGCTGACTGCAATGCTGGCTGCCATTCTTCTGCGTTAAAGGCTTCTCCAATCAGGCGATCGCGATATTCTACATCGGCGACTAAATTGAGTACCAATTGCCGCCACATTTCATTCCAGGTGAACACCGTGGTTTGGTGCAGTTGGGCGAGAGTTTCGCTGCAGGTTGCCAGGTCTCGTTCTACTTTCAGCAGGGGTTTGCCTATCAAAAACGAGTTCTGACAGTGATTTTTGGCCGCATAGGCCGCCCACTCTAAATCCCCGGTTTCTATGCGGCTGCGCTCTGCAGCGCGCAACTGAGGTAAACTGTCTTTTAAATGGCGTTTCCAATGGCCAATCAGGCCGGCCACGATCGCGATAATTTTGGTTTTTATCTCTGCACTGGGCCGTTGTTCCAGCAAGGCGATCGCCAGTTCGCCAAACCGATACCCCAGGTCGATTTCGCCGAATGTGTCGCACAAAATGACGCCGTAATTGGCATAGGCAAAAGCCGACCAGGAGCAATTTCCCCAGGCGAGGGAGAGCTGCACCTGCTGGAAAACCACCAGGGGAAACAGTTGCGGTGCGGCTTGATAGCTGGCTGAGGCTAGGCTGGATAAAATCTGCATCGCCGCCAGTTTGTGCGCGTCGCCCATTGGCGGAAGCTGCAGCAAATCGGCGGGGGTCTGTGCCTGCATCTGGGATTTTGTGCGAGCCAGTGCGGCCTCGATGTCCGCGATCGCCGGGGCGCTGGGAAAGCTTATCCCCAGTTGTTCCGCCATCTCCAGTCCCAGTCGCACCGCTTCCAGTTGCTGGGTTTGCCCCATCCGGGCTTGCAGGGTGATTTGATACACTTTCACCTTGTCCGGGGCACTGCGGGCGCGGTTCCTCACTATCTCGGCTAACTGGCTCATCTCCTCTAGGTTCCCGCACAAATAGGCCACTTCTGTGGCTTCTTCATGCAGGTCTAAGGCTAGGTTGTACTCTCTTCCCCAACTTTCCTCCTCCAGCAGGTCGCGACCGATGGTAAAATAGCTGCGGGCGGCTTCGTAGGCGGCGGCGGCTTTGGCTTTCCTTCCCGCCCGCAGGTTTAAGCGCGCCAGTTCTTCTTTCTGCGATCGCGCGTTTATCTCCCCCCTGCTAAAGTTCAGTTGGCTAACAATCTCAAACAGTGTCTCATCGCGCAGGTGTGAGGGAGTTCTCTCCAGCAGGCACTCTCCCACTTTTCGATGCAAGGTGTACTTTTCCGCATCGGAAATCAGGGCATAGGCCGCTTCATAGATGCGGTTGTGCGCGAATTGCAAGCCCTCGGCGGTACCCACCCGGTGAGCCTCGCCTACACTGTCGCTACTGGGCACCACCAATCCTTCCGCGATCGCCTCCTGCAGCGCCCGAGTGACCACCTCCCGGGGTTCTCCGGATACCGTGAGAACCATCTCCAAGTCAAAGCGATCGCCGATACAAGCGGCTACTTTTAACACCGCTTGGGTAGAAGCTCTCAATTTTTGGATTTTGGCGCTGAGCAGATCCACCACATTATCGGTCATCTCCCGCGCTTGAATGCGATCGACAAACCACTCCCAGGTCAAACTCTGTAGGTCAAAGGCGATCGCCCCTTCCTCATAAAGAGAGTGTAAAAATTCCGTGATAAAAAACGGATTTCCTTGGGTTTTTTCTACCACTAATTCCCCTAGCGGTTTAGCCGTGGCTGTGCTACACTGTAAGGTGTCGGCAATTAACTCCGTGACGCCGGGGAGTTTTAACGGTTCTAACTGTAGCCGATTGACCGGCACTCCCGCTTGTTCTATCGCTTCAAGGGTTTCCATTACCGGATGTTCTGGCGACAATTCCCGATCGCGATAAGCCCCGATTAATAACAGCGATCGCCCATTTTCGGCGGTCATTAATTGGTGAATCAAACTTAATGATGCCGCATCCGCCCACTGCAAATCGTCCAAAAACAACACCAAGGGATGCGATCGCACCGCAAAGGCTTGAATCAAGTTTTGAAACCCAACCTTAAACCGCGCTTGTGCGAACCCCGGCGGCAATTGTGGCCCCGACGGTTGCTCCCCTACAATCAGTTCCAATTCCGGAATCACTTCCACGATCGCTCGTGCATTTTCCCCCAATACTCGATGGAGCTTTTCTCGCCATTTCTCTAACTGGCTATCGCTTTCAGTAAGCAGTTGTCCCACTAATTTTTGCAAGGCTTGAATGATAGCACAATAGGGATGATTCCCCGGTAGCGGCTCGAATTTTCCCGAGATAAAATAACTGCGATACCCGGTGATTAATTTGCCCATTTCTTGCACCAAAGCAGTTTTGCCAATTCCCGCATATCCGGAAACTAACATCAGTTCGATGTGCCGTTTGGCAGATGGGGTAGCAGAAATCCCCGCTACCCGCTCGAACGCTTCAATAATCCTTTGCAATTCTGCTTCTCTACCATACAGTTTGGGCAAAATTTGAAATTTGCCGCACACATCATTTTCCCCGGGAATCAAATCTTCGATTTCTCCGGTGGCTTCTAATTGCATCATGCAAATCACTAAATCCGCTTGCAATCCCCAAGCACTTTGATATCGCTCTTCTGCAGTTTTCGCCAGCAGTTTCATCACAATTTGAGAAAGCACTAGGGGAATTTCTGGATTGATTTCGTGCGGCGGCTTGGGCTGTTTTGCCAGATGACAATGAACCAATTCCATTGCTTCGGTGGCCTCAAAGGGCAGTTGATGAACGAGCAATTCGTAAAAGGTAACGCCGAGAGAATAAAAATCACTCCGATAGTCCAGCGATCGGTTCATTCTGCCAGTTTGTTCTGGAGACATATAAGCCAGGGTTCCTTCGATCGCGTGCGGGCTGTTTGCCCCCCGGTGGTTTGGCTCTACAATCGTGGCAATCCCAAAGTCGATGAGTTTGACTTCCCCACTATCTGGATTGACCACAATGTTAGCCGGATTAATGTCTTTGTGAATGATGTTTTTTCCGTGCAGTTCGCCTAAGGTTTCGGCAAGCTTAATGGCAATGGCTAAAAATTCTTGGACGATAAAGGTTCGCTGTTCTAAAATTTGCTTTAAAGAAATTCCGCCAAAGTCTTCAAAAATAATGGCGAGTTTATTGCGATAGTTCTCTAAGCTATAGGCGGCGATCGCCCCTTCTATACCCAACCCGGCACAAATTTCGTATTCTTGCTGATATTGGCTCAATTCTGCCGCACTGGGATAGTCGGCACGCAATACTTTCACCACAATCGGTTGGGGGTCTCGTTCGCGGATACCGCGATAGACGATTGACCGCGCGCTTTCATAAATTTTCTCGCGAATGGCAATGCCGGGAATTGCTATCATTACTCAGTTCTCCTGCGATCGGTCAGTGTGCTCAACTCTCGAAATCGCAAACGATCCCCCGAATAGGGGGCGATGGATCGGTGGCATTCCCCACCGATGGGGGTGGGCATGTGTCCGTAGTATAACCTCTGTTTTCCTGAATTGATTCTCTACACTCCTAAAAAAAGCCAAAGCTTTTCCCCTTCAAAACGCCCAAACCCACCCCGGAGGAGTTAGCGGAATTGTCACTTTTTCCGGATAAAATTGCCGAATCAATTCCTCACTGGCCGGATTTTGCATCACTTTATACCAACCCCGATCGCAATGCCACCACCGCAGCTTGCACGCGATCGTCCACTGCCAGTTTATTCATTATCCCGCGCACGTGGGTTTTAATGGTATTCGGACTCAAATAAAGCTCGGCGGCAATTTCCGGATTGCTGTATCCTTCTACCATTAATTTAAGCACTTCTAATTCCCGTTGGGATAATTGTCCGATATTATTCGCACTCGCCGGCGGTTTCAAATGGTCGATGACTCTTCGGGCAATCTGCGGATCTAAATAGGTCGCCCCTTCTGCTGCAGCGGCGATCGCGGCTAGCAGTCTATCCACATTCGCCCCTTTGATGCAGTAGGCATCCGCACCACTCGACAGGGAGGCGACAATTTCCGTTTCCGTGGTATGAGAAGTTAACATCACCACCCGCACTTCGGGCAATTTCTCTTTAATTTGTTGCGTCGCCGCAATCCCATCCAAACGCGGCAACCCAATATCCATCACCACTAAATCCGGCTTCAGTTTTTGCGCCTCCGCAACGCCTAGATAGCCGTCTTCCGCTTGTCCGACAATTTCTAACTGCGGATACTCCGCTAACGCTTGCTCTAATCCCAGTTGCATCATCGGATCGTCTTCTACAATTAAAATCCGCAGGGTTTGATTGTCCCCCGGTAAGTTTAACGAGTATGCTGTTTCCCTAGTCATGGCGGTAATTTTACGCAAGAACGGTTTGCTTTTCGCTCTCGGGGAAGCCAGAAGATTGGCCAAACAACCCCTCTCCCGATTTCTCCTTAATCTTTGCCGATTTTACTCGGACTAAAACTGTTATAACATTAGTTTTTTCCACTACACCACTGGGAGATTTTTTCTTCTTCCCGAACGCCTCGCCGCCCCCGCTTCCGCCTAGCTCGACCTGGCTTGCAATTCCAGCCAATTTTGTTATAAACTCAATCTAATCTCTTTCCCAGATTTCCCCATGAGAAACCCGCTCGAGCGCTTAAAATATCTCCCCTGGCGATCGCTGCTACAGGTGGCAGGTCTGACGATGCTCATCGTCGCCGCCGTAGAACTCTTACTCGTCGGGAGTATCGCCCTCTATCCCCTCCTGCTGCGCCCCCTGAACCTGCTCCTCTCCCCACCCCTGGGCATGATTGTCAGTTTCGCCCTGGCAACCGGCATGGGCTGCCTCGCCGTCTATATCGCCGAAGGGTGGCATGGTTTCCCCCTCAACGCCTCTACCCTCTGGTCCCTGGCGTTCTGCTTGCTCCTCGGCTTGTTTCTCAAGTCCCTCCTGCCCCTCCCTCTGATGCTGGTGGGGTTCTCCCAGTTATCCTTCATCGCCGCTGTGGTGGGCATCTTCTGGAAAGGGCGTCCCTACTGGCGATAACCCCCCACTATTGGCAATTTTCCATATTCAGTTGTTAACTTGCAATAGACAGGCCAAAAAAATTCCCGCTCGAATCGAACGGGAAGCCATCAGGGTGCATCTACTAATACTCTGACTATAACCCATGAGGGGTGAAACCCCACGTTTTTGTAACAATTCTTTACAAAAAAGTCTGAAAGCCGCGAAATTGCGTGACTGGGGGGCGGGGAGATTCGCGATCGCGGATTGACAATCGGTTAATCCCGGTCCATTTCTATCTCCAAGGCGGCTAACTCAGCGCGGCGCTGACTCAGCTCGAATTCCAGGGTCTCGATTTCCGAGAGCAACTGCGATCGCCGCTGCTGCACCGAATCACTTTGGATAGCTAAATGCGCTTCGATATCGGGCCACAATTCCACCGCCCAATCCTTGCTCGCACTGCGGTATTCTTTCAGGATTTGCACCTCACCATTTGGCTGCAGTACAAACAAAGCATATAGTCGCTTTTGCGCCCCTTTCTTGCTACCTTTTTTCTCGCAAGACAAGTAAAGTCCAGGCTGTTGAAATGTCTGCAGATTCCATTGACTAACAAAATCCCCGATAATCGAATACCCATCGGTTTGGGTTTTGTCAATTCCCTCCACTCGCTTGCACCAGTTGCCAGATTTTTCCGAAAGACTGCTTTCCCAAAAACCCGGTGCATTTAGAAACGCTTCTTTCAGGTTAATTAAAAACGGTTCGCTCATCGCTTTGTAGTTTTCTTCATGCCATTTTCATTCCCCACCGTAGGTGCGTGACGCCCGGTAGCCAAGGCATGGAATTAAAGGAAAATTAACGGCGGGGCGTCATGCACCAAACCTAATTTTAACCCAAAATCAACGGCGGGGCCTCGCGCACCGAACGCTTCGGTAAAATCCACAATCCTTGTTTTAAAATCGGAAATGAATGCCCCAAAAGTTGAGATAAAATGGGAATTAACGAGCGGATAAAGAGGGCCATTTTGCTTCACCGGGTATCGGTTCGATCGCGATTTTTTTGGAGCGCTGGCGTCCCTGTTTTTTCCACTCATCAGGGTCGAGTTCTTGTTTCTGATTGTAAGGGATTTCAGAGCCATTGGCTTCCAGTTCCGTATCTTTGGCGCGCAACACTGGCGCTGTTTCCTCAGTGGAGGCGATCGCCGATGTCGAAGAAGTTGCCGAAGAAGTTGCCGAGGCGGATTTTTTTTGCGCGCGCAGGCGGGCTTTTTTCTCGGCATAGGCTTTAGCTTGATTTGGATCGGCAATGAACCAAAACACAGCCAGAATGGTAAGCGTATCTAGCAACAAGATTTCAAGCATTGGATAACCTTAATTATATGAGCAAATCACCCTAGGGAATGGGTAGCGGCGATCGCCCTGTTCTGGGTTAGGTTGCCGGACCTCTCGGGGCTGGTGTTTCGGGCAACAGCGATCGCTTCCATTCGATTTTAAATCCCCCAGAGCCAAATCTGGATTAATTTTAAACCCTTGACAAATTACAAATTCTGTGCTATGGCTCGAGGAGTGAGTGTGGAAGTAATCCCAGAGACGATCGCTCGCCTCTGGATTCCCGTCGGCTTTTATCTTTATTCTCTCAGAAAACGGTGCAGGTTGACTGCATGGGTAAGGCAAAATTCGGGAAAATTCCCCGAGGAGTTGCCAGAGAGGGGCGGAGGTGGCAAATGCCGGGTTATCGGCGACGGAGACGAGGCAGTAACGCCACAACTAAGGCGATCGCCCCTGCGACGATCGCGCCGGAACTCGCCCCGATGCCCAGACTCCACCATAACGCCGGGGATCCGAGGAAAGCAATGCGTGGCGTGTTTTCTGGGGGCTGATAGTAGCTTGTGGCGACAGTTGCCGTGACCCCACTCACCGCCAATCCCGTACCCACTGCAGCAACGGTTAGATTTAAGGCGCGATCGCTTTTGGTTTGTTCCAGGTTGATGATACCTTCGATGGTTTTTATCGCATTTTCTAACAGGCGCAATCCAGCACTTAAACTGGCAATATCCGATTCTATCTGCGGCTGATATTTCTCCATCGCATAATCGGCAAATTCTCGAAACACCTCAACCCGGCAATCGCCATTGTTTTTATCTAATTGGGCGATTTTTTCCACCCGCCGCTGGTAATTTTTCAAATTGGCTGCCAAGGTGTGCTGTTGTTCTTCCAGCCTGCTCAAATAATTCCCATAGGTAGATAAAATTGTCAAGGTATCTGCCAGATAGTCTTGCAACAGCTTGAGATTAACCGCACCATCCTTCACTTGGTTCGGTAATGCCTTGACAATGGTTTGGATAACTTGTGCCGCTTGTTTCATGTCGGATTTCAGTTGCCGACTTTGCCGATATGCCCAAATCACTTTATTGCGGAAGCGAAATAATTGGATGAAATCGGGCAAGAGGTGTTGGATTTTCTCCGGGGAGGCGTGAGGCTGAAATAGGCAGATAACCAAATGCCGATTGTGCGCCAAAGTGCCGCGATCGCTCGGTACCCGCCACAAATCGTAGAACGTTGCCCCGCAAAACTCTCCTGTCCCTTTTAAGTCTTTTTCCCACTTAAAATCGGCAAATAATGACAGGTGCTTTAGGCAATCCTGGGCGGTTTTTTTCCTATCCTGTCCCTCAATGGGCAGTTGTCCCCAAACTAGCCAACTTTCGCCAATACTTGGGGGAGTATGCAGTTTTGCCCGCACCATTTCATCGATGTATTTCAACACCGCGATCGCTTTCCCTTTCCCTTTCTTATCCCGGGGTTCCTTTTCCCCAGAACAGTCGATTAGCAAAGCATAGGTATCCCCCACTTTCACCGGGTAGTAATAGCCATCCTGCGGGTGGGGAAATGGCTGATATTTTTTGTCGCCCAGTAATTCCACAAAAGGCGACGCCTCGCTTTCCGCCTTGGCATAGTTCTCCGCTTCTTCTGGGGTGATTTTGGGCGATAGTTTTTGCCAAAATTTCTGTCGGTTTTGTTTGATTTTCTCCTCGGATTGACCCAAACCATCGGCTAAATCGTATTGAAATACATCAATCGTTGGATAAATGATTTGAAGATTATCGCTCATACATTATACCATTTTTAGATAATAAAAGCGGGGGATTGAAAAGGCGTTCCCAGCACATAGTAGGAACGCCCTTCTGGAACTAGTGCCTCCCCACAGGAATTTTGCCAAATATAGGGTAGCAAAGCGGGAAAACATGAGATTACATCATCGGAATATCCGGATATAAAAAATGCTTTGCCGACTGTACCGAATTGTCGGTATCTAGCAGATAAGAGATGTTTTGTTCCAGGGTTTCTTTGTCCAATCGCTTCTTAATTGTCTGCAACACCTCTGGCAAACTCGGCAAATCGGAAATATCCCCAGAAGCGTTATCGATTTCGGTGTTATCGGGATTTTCCTTTTCCCAAGTGGCATCGGGTAAAAAGTCCAATCCTTTGCGCTGCTGGTTGCTGTGTTCTACCAACCAATTGCGCGCCTGTTTGTAGGCGATCGCCAGGGGTTCGTGCTGCTGGACGACGCCAGACAAGCGGGAAATTTCGCCAGTTTGAGCGATGGTTTTAAGCTGCTGTTGCACTTGCGGGGGCAAGGGGTCATTTAACTGCGTCAGGGCAGCAATAAAGGCTTTGAAAATGTTCGCTTGTTGGTCGTTCATCGTCCGTAAAGTGTAAAAGTGGCCCAATGATAGGGGTCGGCATAAGGTGGATTTTTCTCTATTGTAGCAAGGTTCTCCGCACAGGCTTCTAAATAGTCGATGCAGGCCCAGTCGGCGTCTCTGGGGTGGGGGGTTTGGGAGAGTTCTGCTATCAGTTGTCGGTACCACTGGGCTAAGTCTTCTCGGGTAACAGTTTTTAGCCAGTGTTGTGCCGCAGTAAACGCCACTGGGGTGGGGTATTCCTGGTGCAGTTGCTGATAGAAATAGAGGAAGAATAAAGTGCTAGCATCGGATTGTACTTGCCAGAGGGTACTGAGGACTGCTGACACGCCCGATCGCAGAAATCCACTGGATAATCCCACATATTCGCTAGTGATGGTGGGGTTGCCACTCACGGCGGTTTCGCAGGCGGAAAGGGAGATGAGGCGATAGCCGCTCAAATTCAGTTGCAGGATATCTCTGACAGTGAGGCGATCGCACCCACTGAGGCACAAGGCAGAAGCAAGCGGATCGGTAAACTCATAATAGCCATGACCCGTAAAGTGCATCCCGGCGTGAGATTGTCGCAACGCACTTTTCACTGCCTCGGCGGTGACTTGCTTTTCCGCAAGGCGCGTCACCCGGGCAAACCGCCGGGAGATTATATGAGATTCCATATCCGCTGCCGGCAATGGTTCCAGGCTTTTCCGGGTACCCTCGGTATCTGTTATCTGACTGTCGGGATTTTGCAGACTGAGCACAGAGGGCATTTCTCCCGTCTCTTCCCCCGGGGAGGATGCCCACAACCCCAGTCCAAAAGCAGCACTGGGGAGATAGGCGATCGCGCAAGTGCGAGGAAAGCGATCGCAATTTAAAAATAAGGCATGCAGGGGAAAGCGATGCAAGTCCTTGTGCGGAAACAGAAGCAGGCGATCGCACCCTTGGCAATCCTCCAATTCCGCTAAAATTGCCTCGATTTGAAGAATCTCACCCAGGCGATCGAGCTGTTGCGGCAAAGACCCCCGCCAATCCGCAGCCAGTGCGCTCAGTTTGCTCCCCTTATCCCGGCGATACTGGCGATTCCACTGCGCGCTCCACTCTTCCAATTCCGGCAAATTGCCCATATACCCCGACCCCTCCCGAAACCGGGATTCCCCCAACACCGTCGGGAACGGCGCATCCGGTTTGAGAATAAATGTCCTGAGCGCATAGGGACTCAGATGCCAGTACACCGCTGCAGTGGTGGAAGTGATGAAGCCCCCCTTCCCCAGGGAGTTTGGCGGCATCTCCCGCCTCACCAACTGGCGAATCTGCTGCCAATCCGGTTCCCTCACCGCCTCACTTCTGCCCCAGAACAACCAAGACAAACAGGCATTTTTCCCCGCCTCCGCTACCTCCAACCCGCGTACCACATCCCCCCGTCGCACCCACAAATCCACCGTCAATTGATTAAAATCGGCAAATTTCAGCGCCAGTTGCCGTTGCTTCCCCGAACCCGCACAATCTTCCACCAACCGCCGCAGCAAATCCGCTCCGCGCCGTTGCAACTCCTGCGCCTGTTCCGTTTCCTCCAAACCGAGCAATACCCCAATTAACTGGCGCAATACCTCTAAATGAGTTTCGGGATAGGCGGTTTCCGTGAGAGTTTCCAGGGCGCGGTTGTAGTGAGTGAAGGCGGCGTGCCAGTCTTGTCGGCGACGTCGGGCATCTAGGCGCGATCGGGAATAATAGGCATTGCCGATACAATAATGCAACATACCCCACCCTTCCGGATGGGTGTCTTGCTGGCAATACTTCAGCCCTTCCTCATAACTCGCCAATTTACCCTCAAATCCTCTCTGGTTCAAGTTTGAATTTTGTATAGCGAGGGCAGAAGGCAGATAGGGAGAATTTCGCGTTTGTACCTTTCCTGCGGCATTGCCTCGATTTGTCCACGCTTGCCACAAATCCCGTTTCCAGGTTAAGGCACAATCAAAAGAGGCAATGGCTTCCTCATATTGTCCTAAGTTATCCTGCGCGTTCCCTCGGTTGAAATAAGCTACGGCGTAATCCGGTTGGAGGCGGATGGCTTCGTTGTATGAGGCAATGGCTTCCTCATGTTGTCCTAAGTTACGCTGCGCTATCCCTCGGTTGTTATAAGCTACGGCGAAATCCGGTTGGAGGCGGATGGCTTCGTTGTATGAGGCAATGGCTTCCTCATATTGTCCTAAGT
>NZ_JAYFEQ010000964.1:0-5125 GCF_055795085.1 Phormidium sp. CCY1219
AATCCCATTCCCCTTGCTCTCCGCTAAACAATAAAAGCATTGCTTTGAAATTACCACCCCATTATAATTTCATTTTACTCCCTTTCCCCCTTTTTTGTCCACTCATCCATCGAAAAAAAAAATTCCCCCCAAGGGTGCAAAAAAAATTTTTTTGCACCCTTTGTCCACAGCCCCTTTAATCACTTACCGTCACCTGCAATTCATAGTTGATGCCCGGTCCGGCGGCCACATCAATTTTATAGTCTCCTGTTTGCGAGATTCGACCTTGCCATTGAACCAATCGCGAGCCATCTTCCACTAATTGCCCATTGGGATAGCGGATATCTAAGCCCACAGCGCCAGAAATCAGAGACACCTTAAGTTGCTGTCCTGCCTGCACGTACACCACATAACGCTTTGTCTGGGAAGTGGTGCGACCTCCCACTTGGGTGCTTCCTTGGGAACCGGATAAGCTTAATCGCTCGGAATCCATCGATTGGGTGGGTTCCGGGGTAGGTGCGGGTCGAGATTCGGGTGTGGGATCCCCCATCGGATCGGGGGAGGGTTCGGGGGTGGGTGCGGGTAAAGGTTCCACGGTTGGCTCCACGGTGGGCTGGGGTATGGGTTGGGGTATCGGTTCGGGGCTAGGGCTGTCTGGAATGCGAGGCGGCGGTTGTGGAATGGGTCTGGGTTGGGTGGGCTGAGGGGTAGGGCGATCGCCTGCATCTAAGCGAATGTCGAGTTTAAAATTGCTTGGTGCGAAACCGGGTAACGCAAACAGCTCGATGGTGTACTCGCCGGTGGTGCTTAACCTGCCCTCCCACTGGTTGACGCCTCTGGATGCACCCATCATCGGGGTGCGATTCGGACCCCAAACGTTAAGCAGGATGCCTCGGTTCCTCACCCCCACATTCAGGTCTTGTCCCGCCGTTGCTCGAACAATATATTTAATGATTTCGTTTTCTTCTACGGTACCTTCCACAGAAGTGGTACTGCCGGAATCGACATTGAGGGGAACGCTAGAAATAATCGGAGGTTCTGGGGGTGGCGGTTCTGGGTTAGGACGGGAAGGCGATCGCCGTGGCATAGGTGTAGGTAACTCCTCCTCGGTAGGTTTTGCGATCGCACCCGGACTGGGAGTGGGGGAAGCGGTGGGGGAAGCGGTGGGGGAAGCGGTGGGAGAAGCGGTGGGAGAAGCGGTGGGAGAAGCGGTGGGAGAAGCGGTGGGGCTTTCCCCGTCGGGGAGGGGAAGACGGACCGGAGGAGTGGGACTCTCCGGAGGCAACTCCGACTCAGAAAACAGAGGAGAAGCGGTAGGGGTATCGGCGGGGCGATCGAGATTTTGGAAAGAACGAACTAACGCCCAAGAGCCAAAACCGGTGAGCAGGAGAATCAAAACAATGCCCGATCCGATCGCGGCGGGATTATCCCACAGAGAGTCATTCCCTGAAGAAATCCCTGTAGGGGGAGAAGTTTGCGGCTTTGGTCCTCCGGCATTTCCTTGGCCCAAAGCAACGGTTTGCATTTGGGACCTATCCGGATCCGGTGGTAAAGTCGGGCTAGGGGGCGTCAGGGGGGCGATCGCGAGTTCCACTTCCTTAGCGTATTGGAAGCGATCGCCGGGTCGGTAACTCAACATCCGATTGAGAACCGCTGCCAACCCTTTACTCACCGATTGGGGCACGAACCGTTCCCAGTGCCAAGTCAGTTTCACATCATCAAACAGTTCTTGCGGTTCGCGATCGGTGAGCAACACCACACAGGTGACGGCTAAGGCATAAAGGTCGCTGCTGGGGTAAGCACGACCGGTTTGGATTTGTTCGCTAGGAGCATAGCCCACCTTACCGACGGTAGTGGCGGGGGGTGTAGCTTGCGGGGACTGGATCAAGGTAGCCAGTTCTTTAACCACACCAAAATCTATCAGGATCGGCAAGCGATCGCGCTGACGCAGAATAATATTTTCCGGCGAAATATCGCGGTGGATAATTCCGTGGCTGTGAATGTAGTCCAACACTGGCAAAAGCTGCTGCATCAGTTGCAAGACTTCCGCCTCAGAAAAAGTCTTCCCCGCCCCGCGATAGTCATCGAGCAAGCTGCGATAGGTTTTTCCCGCTACATAGTCCTGCACTAAAAACAGCCGCCCCTGTTGCTCGAAAGTAGCGCGGAACTGCGGAATTTGCGGATGCTGAATTTGGTAAAGAATTGCCGCTTCTCGTTGGAACAGTTCCTCAGATTTTTGCACGGCGTAAGAATTGGTTTGCGTCGGAATGAATTCCTTGAGCGCGCACCGTTCGTTAAAGCGCCCACGGTCTTCTGCCAGATAAGTGCGGCCAAACCCCCCTTGACCTAAAAGACTGAGGATGAGGTAGCGGTTTTGTAAGATAGTGCCACTGGGAATTTCTGGTTGCATAGCAGTGAGTGGGTGATAGGGGAGAGGGATGTGGGAACCGAGGGGAAAATTGGACAGTGAACAAAGAAGGATTGAGAGGAGCGATTTTGTTCAGTGTCAATTTTTCATTGTAAGCAAGACCGACTTTGAGAAAGATTGCCTTAACGCGCAGGCAGTGTGCCCGTGCCAACGACAGTCCCGTTGTCAATCCTTCTATTTTGGGCAAGTGATTTCGGGAGGACCTTCGGCAGAGACGGGCTGGATATCAAAACTCGCCACAGAGATTGATGTCGCGATGGAAAATAACCCGCATTCATAATAAGCCGGGGCAGGGGAAACGCCGCGCGGAGTTGGGCGGGTGGGTTAGAGCAATGATGATTGCCCCAGGGTTGTGTGCTGAGGATTTGCCAGGGCACTTCCACCCAGGGCATAGTTTGCCCAAAAGCTGGCAAAGCTTTCCACCCCAACCTCCCCACGGTAGATTTCAACCTGAGAATTAACTGCCGAGTTTGGCTTTTACCATGTCTTGGACTTTTTTACCATCGGCTTTGCCCTTGAGCTGCTGCATCGCAGGCCCCATAACTTTCCCCATATCCTTGGGGGAACTGGCTCCGACGCGGGCGATAATTTCATCGACGATCGCGCTGACTTGTGCATCGTCAAGCTGACGGGGCAAGAATTCCTCAATAATTGCCAGTTCTGTGGCTTCTCGTTCGGCGAGATCTGGGCGATTTGCTTGTTCGTACTGTTCGATCGACTCGCGCCGTTGTTTGGCCAATTTGGATAACAGCTCGAGTTCTTGAGCTTCGGTTAAGGTTTCTTGCCCGGAGGGGCGAAGGCTGACTTCGGTTTCGAGGATTTGTTTTTTGATGCTGCGTACTGTTTCGAGGCGGATTTTATCTTTCGCCTTCATTGCCGCCTTGATTTGTTGGTCGATCCGCTCTTTTAAACTCATAAAGCCTATTTGTTCATGCAAGAGAATTGACTCGAAAAATAACCCGAAAGGGGGATGACAATCGCATCGGCTTTCACCTTGTTGACCCGCTTTTGCAGTAAATCAGACTGCTGTGCGATGGTGGAGCGCGGCAGGGAGTAAGTTTTTTTACTGAGTTGCCGGGGAGGGGGCAAAGCGAAATCGATGAATTGCGATCGCATCATTTGAGATTTCAATCCAGCCAAAGGGAGGAGTACATGCACTTCACCGCCTAGATCCTAGCGTATTTTTAACCGGGTAAACATTTCATTGGCGAGGAAAAACGCTATAATATGCCGCCCTAAAAATTCCTCAGTTGCCCTTGGAAAAAATGGCTAACAGATTGGCCGAAAACGGTTCGAGATAGCAACCCATAGCCAAGAGCTTCTTGGGAGGTTGGCAAAACGGCGCGATCGCCCTGGGTTTCTCGATGAGGGAATGTTGTGGAAGAGTGAAATTTTATCTTTGTCAAGAATTGAGATCTTGCTTTCGGTAGAGATCCGGGAAATTAGGGAGAGGATTTAGAGAAGGAGATGATAAAATTACTACGAATGAACGTGCGATAAAGTGTCTGCCGTGATCCGTTCTGCTACTTTAACCCTTCAGCCATCTTTGGCTACTGTTGCCGACCATAGCCGTCTGCGACTATTTTCCGGTTCTTCAAATGTGTCCCTAGCTCAGGAAGTGGCTCGCTACCTGGGAATAGACTTGGGACCAATGGTACGAAAAAGATTCGCCGATGGTGAACTTTACGTTCAAATTCAAGAGTCTATCCGGGGGTGCGATGTTTATTTAATTCAACCAACTTGCCGCCCAGTGAACGATCGCCTGATGGAATTGCTGATTATGATCGATGCTTGCCGACGAGCCTCAGCAAGGCAAATTACAGCAGTGATTCCATATTATGGGTATGCCCGGGCCGATCGCAAAACTGCGGGACGCGAGTCGATTACTGCCAAGCTGGTGGCCAACTTAATTACCCAAGCGGGGGCCAGCCGGATTTTAGCAATGGATTTGCACTCAGACCAAATCCAAGGCTATTTCGATATTCCGTTTGACCATGTTTATGCCTCGCCGGTGTTGTTGGACTACCTAGCGAGCAAGAAACTCCCTGACATCGTGGTAGTTTCGCCAGATGTGGGGGGAGTAGCCAGAGCCAGAGCGTTTGCGAAAAAGTTAAACGATGCCCCACTGGCCATTATCGATAAGCGTCGTCAAGCGCATAATGTGGCAGAAGTGATGAATGTGATTGGCGACGTGAAGGGAAAAACGGCGGTGTTAGTCGATGACATGATTGACACGGCGGGTACGATTTCTGAAGGTGCCCGCTTACTGAGAAAAGAAGGAGCCAGACAGGTTTATGCCTGTGCGACTCATGCGGTGTTTTCTCCACCGGCGATCGAGCGTCTCTCCAGTGGGGTATTTGAAGAGGTGATTGTCACCAATACCATTCCCTTGCCAGAAGACAGACGCTTTGAACAGTTAACCATTCTCTCGGTGGCCAATTTGCTGGGAGAAACGATTTGGCGGGTCCATGAAGATAGTTCGGTGAGTAGTATGTTTCGCTAATCGCCGGCGGGTTTTCCAGCCGGATATAGGCCCCAGGTGCCACCCTGGGGGGATATTCCGTCAGCCCGCCGTGGCTGGCTTATTTTTGTTTGGGGGTGACGCACTCAGCAGGAGTCTGAGCCACCTTAAGGAGTGGAAACTGTCAGGGACTCCGTAGAAACCAACCCCATGTCTAAAGCCAGGGGCTTGTACTTCTAACCACCTGACCAGCCTAA
>NZ_JAYFEQ010000965.1:0-353 GCF_055795085.1 Phormidium sp. CCY1219
AATTGCCCATACTTAATCCCATTCCCCTTGCTCTCCGCTAAACAATAAAAGCATTGCTTTGAAATTACCACCCCATTGTAATTTCATTTTACTCCCTTTCCCCCTTTTTTGTCCACTCATCCATCGAAAAAAAAATTCCCCCCAAGGGTGCAAAAAAAATTTTTTTTGCACCCTTTGTCCACAGCCCCTTTCGTCACCTGCAATTCATAGTTGATGCCCGGTTCTCCGGCGGCCACATCAATAACATCGAGTCCCCATTCGGGGATGTATGGACTCAATCCCATTCCCCTTGCTCTCCGCTAAACAATAAAAGCATTGCTTTGAAATTACCACCCCATTATAATTTCATTTTA
>NZ_JAYFEQ010000966.1:0-221 GCF_055795085.1 Phormidium sp. CCY1219
GGCTTAATGGTTATTTCCCTACTACTACTCCAGGGCTGGAAAAAAACCATTGCGTTGGCTTAATGGTTATTTCCCTACTGCTACTCCAGGGCTGGAAAAAAACCATTGCGTTGGCTTAATGGTTATTTCCCTACTACTACTTCAGGGCTGGAAAAAAACCATTGCGTTGGCTTAATGGTTATTTCGCCAATAGTCCAATCTCGGGCTGGAAAAAAACCATT
>NZ_JAYFEQ010000967.1:0-3129 GCF_055795085.1 Phormidium sp. CCY1219
TGTCACGATTCGCATTTTCTGGCCGCATAACACACCCTACCTATTATGGTGTCGCCCCCGGTAGGGTGTGTTGCGGCATCGATAAATTATGGATTTTCACGACAAATATTGACCTAGCCGCAACGCACCGCCCCCACCAACAAACCCCATTAATAAATATGTGAATTTAACCCAAAATTCAGACGGTGCGTTATGCGGAAATATGATTGATTTGTAACCATTGACATTTTCTGGCCGCATAACACACCCTACCTATGATGGTGTCGCCCCCGGTAGGGTGTGTTGCGGCGGGAATAAATGATGGGTTTTCACGAAAATATCGACATCGCCGCAACGCACCACCCCCACCAACAAATCCCATGAATAAATATGTGAATTCAACCCAAAATTGAATTCGGGGTTCCGTGGATGGTGCGATGATGATGTCAGAAATGAATGTGATGGTGGAAATGTGGGGGGCGGTGTTGACGGCGATTTCCATTTTCTGGTGGCGCACGAAGGTTGATTGTCGCCGCAACGCACCCTACCTAACTATCCGCTGCCAATCCATCACCTATCCATTGTCCATCCGCTGCCAACATCCGCTGCCAACTAGACAAAGAAACCGGGTTTCTTCTATGCACATCACAGTCATCTGTGGGATGTAAAGAAGAAACCCGGTACGAAAGGTTATCTGACGAACTTTACACCAAGACCGTAAAGTCAGCGCTGGTAATCAAACCAACATCAACACCCGTCAACGTCGCCAGCAACTCATTATTACTGGAAATCAAAGTATTGCCATTACTGCCAGTAATACTCAAATCGGCAAACGTCAGACCACCGGCTAAACCAATTTTGTCAGTTCCATCGATAAAATCGAGGACTTCATCAGAACCGAAACCAGATTGAATGGCAAAATAGTCCGTGCCATCGTTACCAATTAAAGTATCATTCCCGGCATCGCCATAAAGGAAGTCATCTCCGTCTTCACCCCAGAGGTAGTCATTGCCTTCGCCACCGAAGACCACATCATTATCGGCATTTCCGGTTAGGCTATCGTTGCCTTTATCGCCATAGATAATATCGGCCCCTTCATCGCCATGAATTAGGTCATTGCCTTGACCACCGTGGGCAGTATCGTTGCCAGTTCCCCCGGAAATCGAATCATTGCCCACATTGCCTTGGAGGTAATCATTGCCATCACCACCCAACAGCAAATCACCGGCATCACCAGAGACTAAATCGGGATTAGATGGCCCACCAAACAGGCTGTCATCACCCAAGTCGCCAGACAGAGAATCGCTACCCAGGTCGCCATACATTAGGTCATTGTCTTGACCACCGAAAGCAATATCATTACCTTGGCCACTATATATAATGTCATTGCCTTGGTTGCCATTGAGCAAGTCTGCCCCTTGGTTGCCGTAAAGTTCATCATTGCCCTCTTTACCGAATAGGACATCGTTACCTTGCAAGCCTCGGATAAAGTCGTTGCTACCGAGACCGCTGATGACATCCGAAGTCGGTTGACCATCAATATTATCAGCCCCATCATCTCCAACGGCAGTAAAGGCAATATTGGCTAAATCTACCGTGGGGAAAGGCGGAATTGGCGGTGGGACTGGTAAAGAACCGTTCTCGGTGGCATCAGTGGTGTCATCTGATGCCAGAATATTACCCAAGTTTGTGAATAAGGGAGTTTCACTGGTTGGGGCCGGGGCAACGGGTATTACATCAGTGTCCGTTGGTTGGTCAGTTGGTTGGTCTGCTGGACTATCTGTGGGACTATCCGCTGCTGGACTATCTGTGGGACTATCCGCTGCTGGACTATCTGTGGGACTATCCGCTGCTGGATTATCTGTGGGACTATCCGCTGCTGGACTATCTGTGGGACTATCCGCTGCTGGATTATCCGCTGCTGGATTATCTGTGGGACTATCCGCTGCTGGACTATCCGCTGCTGGATTATCAGTGGGACTATCCGCTGCTGGATTATCCGCTGCTGGAATATCCGCTTCATCCACGTCGGTGTTTGTCACCGTGACATCGGATAGGTCAAAGCCATCATAGTTGGCATCATTACTGCTGACAGTAGTGGTGATGGTATATTCCGTATCCCCATCATTGGTGTCATCGGTGACTCCGGTGACTGTCACGGTTTGCGGTGTATCCCAGCTATCCGCAGTAAAAGTTAGGGTTGACTGGGAAACAGTTCCTTCGGCGGTATTGCTGGACGCGAGAGCAATGGTGACATCTGCCGTCGGTTCGCTGTCGAGTACCACGGTAAAAGTGCCGGTTGCCCCTTCAGCAGTAGTTAGACTGGTTTCGCCGATGGTAATCCCTGGAGTATCTTCGTTGACCGCGTTAACAGTAATGGTGAAATTTTGGGTAGCAGAGGTATCCACACCACCATTGGCTGTGCCGCCATTATCTTGGACTGCCACATCAAAGGTGGAAGTCCCGGAAGCTTTAGCAGCAGGGGCGTAAGTCAAGTTGCCATTGGCATCTACTGCCGGGGCTGTGGCAAATAAGGCCGCGTTGCTGATGCTGCTGACGGTGTAAGTGGCCGTTTGACTGGTTTCGTCAGTTCCTCCCCCAGGGCTGAAAGTTGCCCAACCCGTTACCGTTTGGGTTCCAGTATCTTCGTTGACCGCCGTTGGATTAGTGGCAGTGAAGCTGGGTTGGTCGTTGACTGGAGTAATGGTCAAGTTAGCCGTTGCATCAGTGGCAGCATAAGCTGTGCCATCGTGGCCATTCCAAGTAAAGCTGACATTGCCGTTAAAATCAGCATCGGGAGTAAAGACCAAGTTGCCCAAGTCAGCGGCATTGATTTCTTGGTTGGCAGTGACAGCAGTTCCACTTAACTTCAGAGTTCCGTTACTGGGAAGGGAAGTTATTTTAAGAATGGATAAGCTGTCGCCATCTACATCAGTGAAAGCCGCAGTAAAGTCCGTGGCAGCAAAGGTGATGTCCGCATCTTCGTTACCCGACTTGCTGAGAGTGCTTAGGGTGGGCAGGTCGTTAAGGTCGTTAACGTTAATCGTTAATTCCTTCTGGACAGTCTCTCCTGCCGCATCTTGGGTTTGCACTCGGATATTGTAACTAGATTTAGTTTCAAAGTCCGGGGAACTGTTGATTTGCAGTTGG
>NZ_JAYFEQ010000968.1:0-209 GCF_055795085.1 Phormidium sp. CCY1219
CCACTTCCTGCCTTATCGGTAAGGCTTGCTGGTAGTAGTCTAAGGCTTCTTGGGGTTGTCCGATGTCGGAGTAGACTAGACCGATATTATTCAGGGTCGTGGCTTCCCCGCTTCTATCTTCCACTTCCTGCATTATCGGTAAGGCTTGCTGGTAGTAGTCTAAGGCTTTTTGGGGTTGTCCGATGTCGGAGTAGACTGCACCGATATTA
>NZ_JAYFEQ010000969.1:0-9464 GCF_055795085.1 Phormidium sp. CCY1219
CAACGCAATGGTTTTTTTCCAGTCCTGGAGTCAGTAATAGGGAAATAACCATTAAGCCAACGCAATGGTTTTTTTCCAGCCCTGGATTGGACTGCTGGCGAAATAACCATTAAGCCAACGCAATGGTTTTTTTCCAGTCCTGGAGTAGTAGTAGGGAAATAACCATTAAGTCAACGCAATGGTTTTTTTCCAGCCCTGAAGTAGTAGTAGGGAAATAACCATTAAGCGAACGCAACGGTTTTTTTCCAGCCCGGGATTGGACTGCTGGCGAAATAACCATTAAGCGAACGCAATGGTTTTTTTCCAGCCCTGGAGTAGTAACAGGGAAATAACCATTAAGTCAACGCAATGGTTTTTTTCAGCCCTGGAGTCAATAGTAGGGAAATAACCATTAAGCCAACGCAATGGTTTTTTTCCAGCCCGGGAGTAGTAGTAGGGAAATAACCATTAAGCGAACGCAATAGTTTTTGGCTCTACCGAACTTACTATGGAAAGTTGCGGCCAAAAACGCAATCAAACCTTTGCCAGCAGCAATATTGAGTCCTCTGCAAATTCTTTCCTTATCAAGAACAGGCAAGGCTGGCCTAAAACGCTTTCGTAGCAAGTGTTTTCCTGTCTGATGCGCGAGGATTTTACATACCAGGTTTGGTAGAACCGAAATTTCTTACTTGATTGAGCGCAGGCGTGTGGCAGATGAGGTGCTGACAAGAGTTTTAAATGCTGCGGACAATCCGAATGCGGGTATTTTGTTAGCACCTGTGGATCGCACTATTTCGGCAACTGTTCGACAAATTGACAGGGCAACAGTGCCAGATATGCCGGATCGGATTATCGCTATTACTGCTTTATCTTTAAATCTTCCCTTAGTCACCCGTGACAGTAAAATTCAGGCATTAACGACGATTCAAACGATTTGGTAATCAATCCACCAAATATGGACAGAACAGCCATATATTCCATGAACCTGCAAGCAGAATAATTGCATGTTAATGGAAGCCTAATTGAAGCCTAATTGTCCAAAATGAGGGAATATTTCCCGGAATTCAGTTAACTTAAAATAATGCAGTTTAAATGTACAAGACAGCGAAGCACTACCGGAGGAGTGATTAATCGCGATCGCCACAATCGCGCAACCACAGGCGAATCCCCCGCGCGATGTCACTATCACTGCTATCGCGCGGGGGAGTGGGAATCGCACCTTGGGGGTAAGCGGTGCGCGATAACATCAGCACCAAGCGCCAACCCTCTGCACTCGGCGTCAGAAACAGCCAGTGGTATTGCTCGTACTTCACCACCCCATCTTCAGCATAATAGCGCTCTAAGGTAGTAATGAAAACCTGCTGCAAATCCGCTGTCAGTGCTGACGATTCCTGGCGAGAAGGCAATCGGGACACTGGCGGATTATTCGGTCCGGAACCTTGTGGTAACGGTTCGAACTCGGGCAGACCGGCGAAAATCACGTATCGGGGCACGTACTCATCGCTGCGACGTTGAATCACCCGGTTGGCATACCCGGGCAAATCTGGCAACAAATCCGCCATCAGCCTGTCCAGGTCCGTGGGACATCGGGAGGGTACATCCAATTCGGGGATGTCCTGGGCATTCACGGGCCATAAACCATTGAACGTCAAAAGGCAAAAGATGAGGGAAAAGAGAGCTTTTGCGTTCTCGAGAGTATCTTTTGCCAATTGATGCATTCTATGACTCGATTTCCTGGCAAATCCGGGCAAACGCCGCCGCCGGATCCTCAGCAGTGGTGATGGGTCGTCCGATGACCAAATAATCGGCACCGGCTTTCAGCGCCTCTGCAGGGGTCATCGATCGCCGCTGATCCCCGGCGCTGGCCCAAGTGGGACGCACCCCCGGACAAACTAACAGAAAATCATTGCCACAAACGTTTCGCAGTTGGGACGCTTCCTGGGGAGAACACACCGCACCGGCCAAACCGCTTTCTTTTGCCAGCAGTGCCATTTGCAAGGCATATTCCGGCAACTCGATGGGTACTTTCAGGTCGAAGGCTAAATCCCGCGAATTGAGACTGGTCAGCAGGGTAATGGCAATCAGTTTCGGACTGTCTTCCCCGACGCTTTCTTGTAACGCCGCTTGGGCATTTTTAAGGGCGCTGCGTCCGCAGGTGGCGTGGATGGTGAGCAAATCCACCCCGTAGCGCGCCGCTGAAGCACAAGCACCGGTCACGGTATTCGGGATATCGTGGAATTTCAGATCCAGAAAAATCCGCTTTTGCCTGGTTTTCAAGGTAGAGAGAATCGCCGGACCGCAACTGACGAACAGTTCCAGACCGACTTTCCAGAAAGATACCTCAGGCAGGGCATCTACGAGGGCGATCGCCGCCGCTTCTGTAGGGACATCAAGAGGAACGATAATCCGATCGGCAACAGACATGAAGATAAATAACTGACTAAAGAATCATCGACAGGGTGGGGATAAAACAGGCAACACTTTGGCGATCGCATCACCCCCACCGATCGGGATTGCGATCGCCTGTAGGGGATGAGGCGGTAGCTCCAGGAGAGCCTACCAGATTCGGGCGAATTTCCCCCAGCTCAGCCCCGCCGACAGCGAACGAATTTTTTCTTACCCACTTGCAAAACCTTGCCTTCGAGAGCCTCTGGGGACTCAAAGGAGAGATTTTCATCGGTGATGCGATCGCCCTCAATCCGCACGGCCCCGCCTTTAATCTGTCGCCGCGCTTCGGAACTGCTCTTGCACAAATTGCTCGCACTGAGCAGATAAAAGAGCTTCGCGGGAAACTCCACTTCACTCAACGAGAATTCTGGCACTGCTTCCGCTTCGCCCCCCTGTCCGGCGACCAGAGTTTGAGCCGCCTGTTGGGCTTGATTTGCGGCGCAGGAGCCATGCTGCTGTGCCACAATATTCAGCGCCAGCAACTTTTGGCGATCGCGCGGATTTTCCGGCAACTCATCCAGTGGCAGACTCGTCAGCAACTCAAAATAATCCATCACCAGACTATCGGGAATCTTTTCGAGCTTGGAATACATGCTCAGCGGTTCTTCGGACAATCCCACATAATTGCCCAAAGACTTAGACATTTTCTGCGATCCATCAGTGCCGAGCAAAATCGGCATCAGCAAGCCAAATTGGGGCGTCTGACCGAAATGGCGCTGTAAATCGCGACCCACCGCAATATTAAACTTTTGGTCCGTCCCGCCCAATTCCACATCTGCGCGGACCGCCACCGAATCATACCCTTGCATCAGCGGATAAAGAAACTCGTGCAAGTAGATAGGATTGCCGATTCCGTAGCGATCGGCAAATCCCTCCTTCGCCAGCATTTGCCCCACCGTCATCGTCGCCAACAACTCCAAAATATTGGCCAAATCCAACGTGGACAACCACTCCGAGTTATAGCGAATTTCCAGCCGACCGGGAGTCTCAAAATCTAAAATCGAGCGCACCTGATCCAAAAAGGAATGGGCATTTTGCTTCACCTGCTCTGCGGTAAGCTGAGGGCGGACCTCGGATTTCCCTGTCGGATCGCCGATGCGGGCGGTAAAATCACCAATAATCAGCACCGCCGTATGGCCGGCATCTTGAAAAGCGCGCAGCTTTCGCACGGGGATGCTATGACCTAGATGAATGTCGGCACCGGTGGGGTCGATGCCCAACTTGACCCGTAACGGGCGCACTGCGGTGCTGATGCGGGCGACCAAATTCTCGTTTGGGTTGTCTGAGTTGGGAAGATTGGGAAAAATTTCGCTGACACCACGGTGCAGCCAAGAAAACGATTCGGTCACAGAATTCAATGGTTGTTTAGAAGCCATGCTTAGCAAATGCAGGGGTGGCTGTTGTTTACAGTAAAAGGGGGTCAACTCGAGCGATCGAGCGTCAAACTACTATAATTGCAAAAATTAGTGGCAACAATTCACCTTTATTGCATTGACCCAATCTCCTATCTTAGACCTGCAAAACCCCAATCCCCCGAAATTGACCCGCAAAGCCAATCCGGATCGCCTACACTGGAAGCCGTTAATCCAGTGAAGAGAAGGGGTGCGCGCAATGGCCGTGGTTTGAGTCACCATTATCATGGAGCTAGGAAAGACACTCCCGCGTCACCCGCTTTGGCAGTGACCGGATAAGGAATTTCCCCCCACCGGGGAGCAAGGCGGGAAAAAAACTCCCTGCCTTTTTACCCCCCACCGTCCCAACCGACTGGGGTTTGAGCTAAAATGCCTCTCGATTGACTTTACCCATCCCTGTGTGCCCGCGAAAGCCCCGTCAGCCTGAAATCCCATTGAGCCTTGTTTAGTGAGGAAGTGAAATCGCCGTGTCTACTAACACGATCGGACAAAACGCCCCTAGAGACTCCGCACCCATTTTTAGTTTTTTTCAAGGCGTCACCAAAGTGACAGCAGGAACCCTGCTGGGAATGACGATGCTGATTAGTTCTGTCGCAGCGGGGGGACTGGTCGGTTTGGCGCTCAGTTTCCGCAACCTCCCGGATGTGCGGGTTTTACGCACTTACGTTCCCACAGAAACCACTTACATTTACGACATCAAAGGTACGCTTCTGACCAGTATCCACGATGAAGCGAACCGCGAGGTGGTGCCTTTAGATGAAATCTCTCCAAACCTCAAGCGCGCCGTACTCGCGATCGAAGATAGTCACTTTTTTATGCACCACGGGATCAATCCCGGTGGAATCGCCCGTGCTTTTGTGGCCAACTTGGAACAAGGGGAAACCGTGGAAGGCGGTTCGACCCTGACGATGCAGTTGGTGAAAAATTTATTTCTGTCTCCAAAACGCGCCTTGAGCCGAAAAGCGGCAGAAGCAGTGCTGGCTATTCGGTTGGAGCAAATCCTGAGTAAAGACGAGATTTTGGAGCTTTACCTCAATCAGGTGTATTGGGGTCATAACCTCTATGGCATTGAAACCGCTTCTCAAAGCTATTTTAATAAGTCGGCTTCTGAGTTAACTTTGGCTGAGTCGGCGATGCTGGCCGGCATTATCCAAGCGCCTGAAGATTACAGCCCGTTTGCTAACTATCCGTTGGCAAAACAGCGACAGGCGGTGGTGTTAAATCGGATGCGCGAACTGAAGTGGATTACTGCTGAGGAGGAAGCGCAAGCGCGCAAGCAACCGCTTCTGGTGGGCCGCGTGACTTCGTTTCGCCAAAGTAAGCTTCCCTATGTGACGGATGCGGTCATTCAGGAGTTGTCCCGTCGCTTCGGTCGCGATGCGGTTCTTAAAGGCGGAATGCGCGTCCAAACAACGATTGATATGAATTTCCAACGCATGGCTGAAAAAACGGTGCAGCGTTGGCACGATACTCTTTACTATCGTGGGGTGTTCTATGGCCGCGATAATGGTCAAATTGCTTTGGTTGCTGTAGATCCGCGCACCCACTTCGTGAAGGCGATGGTGGGTGGCGCGGGTTTTGAAAAAAGTCAGTACAATCGGGCGATTCAAGCTCGGCGTCAGCCAGGATCGGCGTTTAAGCCGTTCGTTTATTACACGGCTTTTGCTACGGGTAAGTTTTCGCCGGCGTCGGTTATTGCGGATAGTCCGGTAAGCTATCGCGACGGAAATGGCTATTACTCGCCGCAAAACTACGGCGGTGGCTTTTCTGGCGCGGTGACGATTCGCAAGGCGTTGGAGGTGTCGCTTAATGTTCCGGCGGTGAAGCTGGGCCAGTGGATCGGTCTGAATAAGGTGATTGAAGTTTGCCGCACTCTGGGCATGACTAGTCCGATGGAACCGGTGATTTCTTTGCCTCTCGGGGCGATCGATTTGACGCCGATGGAAATGGCAGGGGCTTTTGCTACTTTTGCTAATAATGGTTGGCACTCTGAGCCGACTTTTATCGTGCAAGTTACGGATAGTCGCGGCAATATGTTGCTGGATAATACGCCGAAACCACAGCTGGTTCTCGACCCTTGGGCGGTGGCTTCTCTCAATAGCGTCCTGCAAGGGGTGATTACTAGCGGGACGGCGAAGAATGCTCGCATCGGACGTCCGGCGGCGGGTAAAACCGGTACCACGTCTTCGGAACGGGATGTTTGGTTTGTGGGTTATGTGCCGCAGCTGTCTACGGCGGTTTGGGTCGGTAATGATGACTATACTCCCCTGGCTGCCGGTTCTACCGGGGGGACGACTGCAGCTCCGATTTGGCGCTCTTTTATGCACCAAGCTATGCAGGGTCAACCGGTGGAATATTTCGATCCGCCCTCAAAATATGACCCGCCACGATAGATAAAAGATTTGAGGGGTTGGCAGGTTGATCCCGGAAGTAAAAAGCGATCGCATCTGCGATCGCTTTTTCTGTCTGGTTCCTCTTTCTGGCGCGAGTCTGAAGGGCAACCGGATTGGCTTACCTCTGTTTTTCCAGTTCGCTCTTCATCCGCTCTAAGGTGTTGTGCATCTGGTCGAACATCTGCTGCGGTGTCATGCCAAATTGATTGAGCTGGGTCTTGAGCTGCTCTACGGTCATCTGCGCCGTGAAGTCTTCGGATAGTTCAAAGCGCTTCATAAAAATCCGATAGCGCTCCATCATCTCTTCCATTTGCTCGATGTAGAGCTTTTTCCCTTCTCGGTCGAATTTGCCATAACTGCTTCCGAGTTCGATCAGGTCTCGATAATCCTCAAATAGCTGTTTGGCTTCTTGCTGTATGATTTCAGAATCAAAAAAACTCATTGCTGTGCCAATTTCTCTTAAATTTGTGTCCCCGCTTGGATGGGCATTCCCACCGCGTATATTCTCATTTTAATGCAGGATGGGGAAGCTGTTAACGTTCGGATATCCCTCTGTAGCAGTTGGGGACGGTAATCGAGAATTAGTTTTGTAGAAAACCGATCCGATCGAGGGGCCAAAATCTAAAGATGGCTCTCCCAATAATATGTTTTTTGGGCAAAAATCCCCATACGTGGGAATCGTTGCTGTTGTTTCGGTTGTCTCCCATGACGAATACGCGATCGTCGGGTACCGCTTCTGGCCCCCATCGATATGCGGCGGGTTCGGCAATGTAGTTCTCTTCTAAGGGTTGGTTATTCAAATACACTTTGCGGTCTTGAATGGCAATGGTTTGACCGGGGGTGCCAATCACTCGTTTGATGAAGGCTTGGTCTTTTCTGTATCCGTATCGTTGCAGTTCTGGGGGCGGATCGAAAACGACGATTTCTCCCGGGGCGGGAGCACGAAAGTTATAGGAGATTTTTTCCACCACTACCCGATCGCCCACTTCTAAGGTGGGTAGCATCGATACCGAAGGAATATATCTCGGTTCTGCAATAAAGCTGCGGATCAGCAGCGCTAACCCCAGGGCGATCGCTACAATCTGAACGTTTTCGTGCACTTGTCGCCACATTGACACTCCCGAGTCGGTTGCTTTTGTCTCTTTTTTCTCTACTTCCATCCGATCCTTTGACGCTAAAGGTACCCAAACATTGCCGATCGCGTTGCGTAAGCTCTGTAGTGCCCATACTCGGCTTTGGTGGACAGTACAAACCCACCCTACAACTACAACTGCCCTACAACTGCGCCTCGTCGGGTGGCCAGTACACACTTTACAACTCAGTCGGCAAGGGTGGTCTGTACTGCCCACCCTACAACTGGCTTTTCTCCAGCTTCGCATACCGTGAAGGCATTTTATCCTATCTGCGATCGCCCCGCTTCATCCCTTGGCCCAATTCCCTTGCTTGGATCCCCTGGCTGGACCGATCGCTCCCCTTTCTCCCCCTCCAACAGGCGATCGCTACGCTCTTTCCCCCCCTCTCCACCCTACCACCAATTGATAGCAAACCCTCTCAAACCACAACCTTAAATTTACGTAAATTTGGATTAATTAAAGTGAAAACCATCTTCCTCGGTTCGATTGGTCAATCCCCGATTGATAGAGCAATTCACCCTGGATCGGGGTAAAGTTTCCTCCGTAAATTCACTAAAGACAGGCTAACTCTATAAAAAATTTACGAAGTGTTGCAATACAGTCAAACTACCGTTTTTCCTGGAAAATAATCCGATAATGGAGGAAAAGGCTAGCTGAGAGGGACAAATTAAAAGGCGATTCGACTTCTTCACCGATGACGCGGCAGCAATATTCATCAAAACTTTAAAAAAATCAGGGGGTGAAAGGGTACGTTCTTTACATTAAATGTCCTATGATGAAAAATGTAGGGAGTGCAAAAAGCATTAAGGAAAGTCAAACTTATGAAGACTCAAACACTGAAAACTTTAGTCGGAACGGCTGCTGCTACCGTTTGTCTCCTCGGCGTCACGGGTCAAGCCGCCAATGCAATGCCCGTAGAACCGATTTCGGACTGGGATTACGCGATCGATTCATTTAATGATGGTTACAACCTCGGCACCATTGGAGCAAATAGCGGCTATGAATTCTACGGCATGGCCATCAAAGAAGATACAGCCAACAATAGCATTTTGGTGGCGCTCAATGCCAATATGCCCTTAGCAGGCAACTCTTCTAGCCATGCCAATGACGATCATATTGGCTGGGGCGATTTGATGTTTAACTTCTCTGGAGACAACTTGGAAACGGCAAACACCAACCGCAACTTGTTTGGCATCCGCTTTGCTCCAGGTACGGACTCTGGTGTGGGTATGGGCGTTTATAGCGATGTAAAGGCAAAAAGCGTCACCGGCGCGAACTCTGGCTTTAAGCACTTAAAGGAGCACCGGAATAAAGTGTCGAATAAAGGGGGCACGGCGACTATGGCCGATTTGGCGCAAACCGATCCGTATTTTGCACAAAAAAGCCGCCCACTCACCTCGATTAAATCGGGTACGAAAATCGGTGATGTGAATATCCTCAGTGACATCAGCGGTTTAGGAATAGACTTCGGTCAGTTTGGTGCGATCGGCAATCACACCTTTGGGTTTAGCTTTGATAAATCTTTGTTGCCAGTGGGTGATTTTGTCGCTCATCTGTTTGCAGAATGCGCCAACGATGGAATGGCAATTGAAGGCGAATTCCAGATGGCGATGAACCCGGATGACCCCAATACTGAAGTTCCCGAACCGACGGGTACGGCTGCGTTGGCACTGTTGGGCTTGAGTTTTGTCGGCGATCGCCTCCGCAAGCACCGTGCGATGAGTGCCTAAAGTTTCTATTACAGGCATTACGCTTCATTGAGCCATAAATCCCTAGTGCCGATTGATAGTCACGAGTGCATTATCCTCCAAGGGTGAATTTATCTCTCTCAAAAAAATAACTGATGTGGATAAAAACGGTAAAACAGTTGCGTGTTTTACCGTTTTTTTGCTGTTTTCCCGTTGGAAAAACCTCTCTCGGGAACTCCAGAAGTCGGGTGGACATTGCCCACCTTATCGCATCATGCTGTTTTTAAATTAGCCCACGTCGGAGGAGCTTTCGTCCTACGGGTATTGCAGGTTAACACCGAGGGGATCGCGACCTTGGTAGCCCCGTCTCTTTAGAGCGGGGCGGAAAAGCGACTCGTGCGGCTTTAGCCG
>NZ_JAYFEQ010000970.1:0-2658 GCF_055795085.1 Phormidium sp. CCY1219
CAAGTTGCCGATGCGTTCGTAGAGTTCCAAGGATTCGGTGTGAAGGGCGATCGCCGCCTCGTTTTCCCCAAGCTGTGTTTTGAGGGTTGCTAAATCATGAACGATCGCGGCTTTTCCTCGTTCATCATCTGGGGGACAATGGTCTAATGCTTGTTGATAGTGTGCTGCTGCCTTTTCCACCTCCCCGAGTTGCTGCTCAGACCGCGCCAGATTACGAAAGATGCGATAATCTGCAATCACTGCTAAGGTGTCTTGGCAGATTTTGAGCGCTTCTCGAAACTGACTGGTTTTATTCCATAGAGTACCCAGCACATTTCCCATATTGGCCGCAATTTCTCCGGCATTTCCGCACAAGGCGAGGCGATGAATTTCTTTCAGTCGTTCCTCGGTTCGCTTTTCCGAGTCTTCCCACCAATGCCGATATAATATCTCTGCCGCTTCACGGTGCAAGGGGGGGTTGTTTTCGGGCAGGGGCAGGGGCAACAGGCGCGGTACCCGCAGCAAGGTGCCATCTGCTGGGGAGGGGATGTTTTCGAGCAATCCCAGGGACTGGGCGCGCTGGATGTGAGTCTCTAGATTGCGGATGGGGCGGCACATGTCTGCAAATGCCGCGTGGGGGACGGGGACCTGAAACAGCAACCCCAAGCGCAGCATCTCTCGCAGGTCTTCCGCCTGCTGCGCGAGCAATTCTTCAGCGAGAATATGGATGCGAAAGTCTTCCACCTGCAGGCCGGTTTCCGGCAAGATGTGCGCCAACCATTCCAACAAGCGGGGGTTGCCATCGGCGGCCCGTTTCGCCCGCTGCTGCAAGCTTTCCTCTACCTCGGATCCTTTTTGCAACGAGGGGAGGCGATCGCACTTTTTCTCTAAATCTGCCCCGCGTAATGCGGCCAAGGATTCCCGATGAAGGCGGCGATTCAGCGGTTCGGGGAGGGGAAAATCGTAGCGACTGGTGAGGATGGTGCGATGGAGACGGCGCGAGTTGGCGATCGCCTGCAACAAATCCTGCAACACGGACACCACTGCCGGTTTCAATACCTGCTGCCCATCGGCCCGCGCTTCCAGATTCGCCTCGAAATCATCCAGCACAAAAACCAACTGCTGGTTCTCCTCATTCAATCCCCCTTGCAGAAACAGTGTCAGGCGCTGCAACAGCGGCAAGTTCCTTTGCAAAATCTCCAACCCCGTCTGGCTGGTACATTGGCGATACAAGGCGTTGATTAACTTCTGCTCGTCCAAACCGCGATGGATAAAGATAAGGCTGTACCCCGGCATCCGTTCCAGCAATCGCGCCGCCACGGTACTTTTCCCCACGCCGCCCATGCCGTAAATCAGCACCCCGAGAAACTGGGGCGATTTCAGCAACCTCCGCAAACAGCGCTGTAGGGTGCGTCGCCGTCCCACAAACTCCTCCCGCGTCGCCACTCGCACTTCCTGGGTCTCAGGGTCGAGAAACTCCTCCTGGGGCGATTCTGGCGGTTGCCAATTATAATTCTCCCAGGGTTCTACCAAGGCACCGGGACAGTGGCCGCCCACGTATAACCGCAGCAAGTGCCAGTCCCGGCATCCTTCTTTTTCCAACAAGTAGCGGTAGGTACTGGCCAACCCTTGCGCCAAGGTATCCCCCTGCGCCAACTCCCGATACAAATGTGCGGCAGCCGTGGTGGCGGTTCGGTCTGCCACCGGCAGTCCCCAACTCAGTACCGCCCGCGCCCCTTCGCCAATCAGACTTTCCGCCATTGAGGGCACCGCGCCATTCTGCCCTGCCTGTCCCGTGCGACATCCGGATAAAAAGATTAACCCCGGCCAGCGGGTGCGAAACACCTCTGCCAGCTCTCGCACAAAAGTCTGGTGCGCTTCTCCGGTTTCGGTTTCGGTGAGGAAATAGGGACGATAGGGGTTCTGGCGCTCCAGGTCTGCATGTCCCGTGAGATGGAACAGGTGGAAATGGTTGGCTTTGTATCGCTTCCAGGTTGTGGCCAACTCGGCCACGCAACCGCTTTCCTCCACCCGCACTTGCACCGCCACATTGTCTTTCGTGGCCGCCAGAATGCGCGCCTCTTCTTGCTCAAAGTCGAGCACCGGTGCCACGTTTTCCGGAGAAGTAGCCATAAAAAATACCTGCAACGGGCCTTGCTGCGGGTCGGGCAGTGGCGGTGTCTTCCCTTCTATCCACCGCATCGGCACCACCATCGGATTCACCCGTTGAACCAAAAAACTGCTGCGGTCGTGCAGTATTTCCCAAGGCAAATGGGCCAATCGTTGTGAGGGGGCAATGGCTAACATCAATACATCTTCCCCGCACTGGTCTATGGCGCGACTCAACCACCGCCCCTCCCCATCCAACCAGCAAAACAACCGCTGCCCGAATTGCTGCAGTTTCGGGTCGAGAAAGTAATAATTGGTCTGGCTTTCCTTGACAAGTTCGGATATTTGTGCTATGCTTAAGGTTTGAGATTCATAGGTGATGTCGGGTTTGACCCAATAGCGCAATTCCACACAATCGGCTTGCAGGTCCTCGAGTTTAATGCGAAGGATGCTCATCGGGGGATAGGGAGAGAGACAACAATTAAACGAAAAAGGCGTGGGTTGAAACCGGCTCGCATCCAGGGGCGATCCGCAATCCCCGGCGTGGGTTGAAACCGGCTCGCATCCAGG
>NZ_JAYFEQ010000971.1:0-1684 GCF_055795085.1 Phormidium sp. CCY1219
GGACGCCGGCGGCGGCGGGGGGGGCGCGCGGCTGAGCGCGCGGAGCGGAGCGCAGCGGAGCAAGCGGAGCGAGCGAAGCGAAGCCCACTAGCGGAGCGCGCGAAGCGAGGGGAACGCCGCCCGCAGGGCGGCACCGCTGCGGGGGGGAGCCGGGGCGGGGGAGGATGTGGCGAACAGTAATTCTAACCGCTTAAAAAATATTTTCTTTTGATATACAATTAATATAAAATTCCCCTCAAAAGTTTGAGGGGAAAATTTTAGTATTTCAGTGCTTAACTGTTAGCGTTAACAGTTTGCGATCGCCTTTTTGATAGAGGGCGATCGCAAATTTAGGGATTAATTACCAATCATCATGCCGTTCGGCATCATCCGGATCGGTCAGAAGTGCCGGCATGTGGTATTGGTACGCGCGGTAAAAATTTTCTGCAGTTCCTGTCTTTTCATCAACACGCCAGACGAAATGCTGACCATTGGGTGCAGGATAAATTGACGCTGACATCGGGCCATCGTTCCACCGGCCATTAAATCGAAGCGTGTCAGCAACACAACGCCCGTCAATGCGGACACCCTCAAACTGCATTGTGTTGTCTGGTTCGTTGTCGTTGTAAACCGTCACTAGCCAGCCGCATCGGTTTTGAGCTGCTGCTATTGGAGCAATAGCAGTAATACCAGCAGCAGTAATACCAACAGCAGCAATAGCAGCAGATTGATATGATAGAATTTTCATCGTTACTTTCCATGTAACACTGGGGGGCGTTCCTCGCCTCCCACCCCCACATTTTCAAAAGCCGGGTGAGCGGCTATTAATTAAGTTTTGTCCTCCTGCCAAACATTTTTTCCAGGAACTAACCCTCCGACAAAAGGTAGTTCGTAGTTGTATTTTTTGGCCAGAAAATACTTAGCCAGTAGGAACCTTTCTTCTTCTGGCGTTTCTGTCCAAATCGGATAGCTCCGATTCGTGTATTCTGATTTAGAAGCTCGGAAGTTGGAATCCACTTTCCTTAAAAAGTGTCTCGTGACATTCCATTTTTGTGATTTTTTCATGGTTTGGTTTTTCCCTCATATTTAGTAAGCGGCGGTGATTGGGGGTGGGTGGTGGGGAGCTTTCAGATTCTTAAACTTAGAAAGCTCCACTGCATTGATTGCAAATGAAATCGAAATAGTCGGTCGCAGTCAACGGTGTTTTGCACCGTTGACAAACATGTCTCGCCGGAAAATAGGTTCCAGCGTCAGTTAAAAGGATTGTATATCCTTCATCAGTTCTTGCCTCACCTATTACTTTTCCTTTTTGTGGGTAATCGCTTTTGAGATACCCACCCTCGATTAACCTAATGATTATTTCTTCCATTTCTTCCATACTTCTAATCATACATAAGGTTAGAATTTTTGTCAAGTGTTTTTTTGAAATTCCTTGAAATCCTTTCGTAGTAAGGATTTTAGAGGTTAAGCAACCGTCATGCTATAATTTAATTGAATAATCGATTAGAAACTGCTAAAATGAAAAAATCTTATCGGCAACTTTGGAGAGAATCTGGGGCTGATAAAAATGGAGTTCCTTACTCCACTTTTTACAGCAGAATTCGCTATCGCAACCAATCTTTGAAAAAAGCTGCTAGACCTCCTCAAAATCAACGGAAGATTTCAAGGTTATCGTGTTTGTCAGGAAGACCAAGGGATAAAAATT
>NZ_JAYFEQ010000972.1:0-5130 GCF_055795085.1 Phormidium sp. CCY1219
AGCGAGCGAACCCTTGATCATGGGGGCGGCGTGGTACCCTGTTTGGGTGTCGCCATCCATCTGCCCTTGGCTCCGCTTTCTTTTTTGGGCTGGCTCGGCTCGTCCCAGAAGAAAATTAAAAAAATTACAAAAAAATAACTGTTAGGTCTAACAGTTATTCATTAATTTAATATTCAGTTGATTACCATTTGAATTCTTTTTTCAGAAAAGAGTCGTTTTATTATTAGTTTCATAATCGCTTCCAACTCTTCCTCTGTGGATGCTTCGATAATATTTGCTAAAGAAGGTGGTTGTCGTTTTTCTCCTTTAATAATCTGCACCACTTCCGCGCACGCGCTGCGCGGACGTAACGCTGCGATCGCGCACATTACGCGCCAAATTGTATCGCCAGTTGGATTCTGTTTGCCTTGCCTTATCTTGCTCCAAGTCACTGGCGAGATTCCAGCGACTTCGGAAACTTCTTTGCCTTCAAGCCCTCCTTGTTCCTCAATCAGCCATTCAATAATCGGAGCCGTCGGTTTAGTTTCCATAATGTAACGAATTGTAACAAAATATAGACCGCCAAGTAAATTGGCGGTATAGTGAAATTAGCAAGTATCTCGGTCTGCTTAAAATTCACGGTAATTCTATTATGGCACAAACACCAACATTTTACCAATTGACAAATCAGGAGTGGATCCAAGCTTGGGACGAGCTGAAACCGTCTGAAATCAAGCTTCTTTATTACTTGCGATCGCTTCATCCCTTTGGGGGTCAGCTGACGCTCAAGGTTAAGGAAATCGCAGATATTTTGCGATGCGATCGCAGCACGATTAGCCGCGCCCTGGGACGGTTGTCTGAAAAGGGTTGGATCGCTTTCGAGACGGTTTCTCTTAAGCTTTTAAATGCTGTTCCGGCGCATCATAGCGCGGCACCACATGAGGTAGAACGCGATCGCCCTACACCAATGCGATCGCCACGCACGGAATGCGATCGTCACGCACAGGATGCGATCGCGTCGCACAGCAGTGCGATCGTCACGCAACAATCAGAGCCTGAAACCCGCTCAGAGAAAGAGTTTCAAGAACCCTTAGATCTAAAAGAAGAAAAAGAAAAAAAGACCACCTCGGGTAATCAATTTGAAATTAACAATCCGAAACCAAAATTAGCACCAAAATTGCCAGAGAAAGAAATTCCCACAGATCTGCAGCGCAAATTAGAGGAACTGGGAATTTTGAAAGGAAATAAGGCGGATACGCGCGTGATTCGCGCGATCGCGTCGCGGGATATCTCCCAAGCCTATGGTGCAGCCGCGCACGTGGAAAAGTCTTTTGAGAGCTGTTCCAATCCTACCAGCGTGTTCCTTTTTCAACTGCCTCGGCAACCGATTGAAAAATTAGGGCCGGTGCATCCTGTGATGACCGCTGCAGATTTCGGCATATCTCTCGACTGCCTCAAACGCTGGTATCCCTACACCTGGCGGGAAGCTGCAATTGCTTTCGGATATTCACAGGAAGAAATTAAATAGGAGAATAAGCATGCAATTCAAATTCTATAAAGGCGATCGCGTCCAATGGATTCCTCAAAATGGCGAAGAAATCATCGTCGGAACGATTGAAAAAATTTTTAAAGAAAAGTGCTGGCTACAGCCAGCCGGCGTGGATCGGGTTGGCGAAATTATCAAAGGAATTCCGCTCGATGAAATCGAACTCTATTCCAGTGAGTCGAAGTCTGGCACTGGCTGCAACTTAGAATTTATACAAGGCCAGGAACAGCACAGCAGCACTTGGGCAAAATTTTACGTGCGCGGTTTGGAAGAATGGCAAGTCAAGGAAGATGGGCGCTCGGATAACCATTCAAATTATTTGGAATATGTTTGTTTGGATGTTCCTGAAAATACTGTTTTTACTGTTTTCGAACAAGATGGCACCAAACGAGGCACTGACGGATTTCATTTTTGGATTTGTAAAACTTCTCGCGAAATCAATCGGATAGAAGCCGATTACGAATCGGGAGCGATGGTGAGTGGCAATTTTGAAATTGTTTGCCACGGCGAGGGCAAAACAAAAGCCCCCCGGCTTATGGATTGGTGGGTTGGATTCACAGGGAAATCTGACGACAAGGGGCGATCGCAAACTCAGAAACTCGCTTTTGCTTACCACTGTGCAGAAAATATTAATAAGCGCGGATTAAAGAAGATTCCGGATTTTTCGATGCCGGAATCACCGCCAGCGGAAAATCCGCCGGTGCAAGTTTCCGATGCGATCGCGCAACCAGTTGCGATCGCGCAACCAAAACCAGAAACATTCTGGCTAAATATTGATGAAATCCACGAACATCCGAGCTTTCAGCCACGCGGTGCTGACTACCAGGCCCTTGAAAACAAGGGGATTGATGATGACGTGGTGGCGCAGTATGCAGAATGGCTGGAGTTCAGCGAACCACCAGCAATCGAGGTTTGGTTTGGTGCGATCGCAGATTCTGAGGAACAGTGGTGGCTGTTGGCGGGTCACCACCGAATTCGCGCACTCAAGAAAGCGGAGCGCGATCGCGTGGAATGTTTTTGCAAGGCCAGCACCTACGAAGAGGCGGTCTATCGTGCCTCCGTGAGCAATGCCGGTGACGAACGCGCTCGGCAAATTTATAAGATGCGGCGGCATGAATGGGGCGAGGCTTGCAAACAGTTCCTCCGCGTTTGCGATCGCCTGTCCGAAAATGCGATCGAGGAATTCCTCGATCGCGCTGCGTTATTGACCGGGCAATCCAAAAGGTGGAGTAAGCTTAATGATTCTGCGATTGCCGCTGTGTTTGGGGTAAGTCGTTCCAGCGTAATTCAATATCGCAAGGCTATTGAGCTTGAAAAAGAGATGGTCCCTTTTCAAAAGGGCGATCGCGTTCTTGCGATCGATAATTGTCCGGATTTGATATACAAACATCGGCTTGGAACGGTTGTTCGCAAAAGCAGTGAAGGCTTGTATATTGAATTCGATTATCATCGGATTTCTCATGGTAACTTCCTTCCAAAGCACCTGAAAATTGTTGATGAGCTTCCATTCCAACAGCATCAGTTCAAACCTGGCGATAGGGTTTGGAAAGACAACCAATTTGGAACTGTTGTATGCGTTGAAGAAGATAAACAGTATTCGGGTTATGAATTTGGCGTTTGGTCGCCTGGACCCGATAACCCTGTAGTTTTTTGGGATTGCGGAATCCATACTTGCGAGCTGGATCTTTTTTTGGATTTTGAGGGTGCAGGTGAAGTGCCAGAAATAGAATTTCGTGTTAGTAAGATGCGAGATTATATTTCTTCAATTGAGGAGGACGAAAGTTTAGAAAATCACGAGAAAATCTCTCTTCGAGATAAACTCGAGAAGCAAATCAAAAAATTATCGCCTGATAACTGTCAATCTGAATTCACATCGATTGAGCAAGAAGATGCAGCAAAACGCAAAGAATTGCTGGGTAGAAGCCGTCCTGCTGGCACTGATGGTGCGGAATTACCAGATAAAGATTTTGGCGAAAATCCAGAAACTGTTGTTGGAAAAGATTTTGAGGTTGATTCTTCGGATGAAGCTCGCCTTAATGCGCGTTTATCTGCCGCTCGCAATGCAATTGCAAATCTCAAAATTGATTTGGCAATTTTGCCAAATAGTGATTTGGTTGAAATTCTCAATGCAGTAAAAATCGAATTGGCAAACCGTCACCGGCCAAATTAAGAGGATGTTTGGAGCTGTTATGATGCAGCTCCAAACATTATATTTAGTGAACGGCGGTGATTGGGGGTGGGTGGTGGGGAGCGTTCAGTTTCTTGTCAATAATATAAGGAGTAAATCCATGACAGGATTGATTATTTTCGATAAAGACCAGACCCTGATTGATAGCGCTTGCGGCGAGAAATTCATTCAGTCTCCTACAGACCAACGAATTCTCCCTGGTGCTGCTGAGGCCGTCAGTAATTTTGCAAAGCGCGGATATAAAATTGCGATCGCTAGCAATCAGGGGGGAGTTGAAGCCGGAAAAAAATCTTTTGAAAGTGCGATTGAGGAAATGAAATTTTGCTTGGGATTATTTCCTGAAATTTCTATTGGCTTGATTTGCCCGTGTTACGACGGCAAGTCAGCATGGATGGTCAAACTAAACGATTGGGAAGTTTATCTCCGGCAAAAAATTGGGGTAGGAAGTGGAACTACTAATTTCGGCAATTTTCGTAAACCCGGACCGGGAATGATTAATTTTTTGATTGCTTACTACAAATCAGTGCCAGGTGAAACCTGGTTTATCGGCGATCGCCCCGAAGACGAGCAAGCAGCAGAAGCCGCCGGAACTAATTTTATGGCAGCTGATATTTTGAGGTTGCGTTTTCAGCAGTCAGATAACTGTTAGCTCTAACAGTTATCTGTTTTGTTTTTAATTTGCAGGGTTTTGCAATTCGGGTTTGTCGCCCGAATTGCGATCGCAATCCTGGTGCGTATTTCTGGCGATTCGGGTAGGCACGCTTGCGGATTCGGGTAGCCATCCGCTAAAATATTTTTCCATAATCACAGAGCAATAATATGTAATGTAGCGAGGGAAAAATTATGAGCAGCACTCAGCAGAATCGCTTTACTCCAGCGGAACTTATGGACCGCTACGAAATTAAGAAGGACGCTTATTACAGTCGTTTGAAATACTTGCAAATAAAAAGCAAAAAAGACCCAGAAACTAAGGAAGCTTATCTGGAGCAGCCCGAAGTAGATCTGCTCGATCGCCTTCACGACTGGATTAATGAGACTGGATCGATGAGTGGATTTAAAGAGGAGGGCGGGGAACTGGCGGTGGTCGGCAATTCTGAAATTTCCCAACAGCAAACTAACGGGAAAAATTCAGAGGAAGAAATTTTTGCGGCAGTGAAAGGCGATCGCAGTTCCCAAAAAATTCTCCGCAGATTCGATCGCAGTGCTCAGACGAGTGCGGCGGCTGCATTGGTAGAGGCGAAAAATATCCTCACGGGCGATTACATCGCCAATCCCGATCAACTTGACGAGGATCTCAAAAACCAGGTTTTTTTCGAGGAGAACCCGCAACTGCTGGACCGGCAGTGGGCGGCGCAAAATCTAGCGGCGGCTATTCGAGAGCAGAAGAAACGCAGCTAAATCAGCGAGAATTTATCCT
>NZ_JAYFEQ010000973.1:0-18732 GCF_055795085.1 Phormidium sp. CCY1219
GTCCAATTCCCGGGATGGAAAAAAACTATTCCGATGAGCGGAATAGTTATTTATGCTTAGTCCAATTCCCGGGATGGGGAAAAAACTATTCCGATGAGCGGAATAGTTATCATCTTTTCATATGAGTAAGGTAGAGAATTTTTCATTTCGGAGGTGCCTAGCGCGGTAATGACAGAAAAGGCTACGTACCACATCAATCCGAGAAAGACTATAGACTGCTTCAGAAAAGTCAAGTTTTACTATATCGGTAAGATTGTGTCAAGGGGTGCGCCTAAAAATATCAACTTTTATGAGTTTTTATCAACTTTGAGCGAGAACTCTCGTCAATCGGTTACATTTGTTTGCAAAACCTATCAACTTTTATCAACTTTTCTTTATTTACGGTTCTGGAAATAAAGGCCATGCTGGAGTTAACAGCATAAGGGGGGACGCCAAGGGCGTTCTAGAGTCATGTCTACCAATACAGTTACTCTCGAAGTCGGCAAACTCAATACCGCAAATCTGACCAATGAGGGATTTGAAACGGTAAATCTTTCCTCAACGTTTAGCCAAACCCCAGTGGTGTTCAGTCAGGTGCAGACTTATAACGGGGTAGAGTTTGTCCGTACCCGACAAAACAATGCCAGCAGCACCGGCTTTAACCTGGCAATGGAAGAAGAAGAAGCGCTGCAAAACGGTCACGCTACGGAAACCGTGGGTTGGTTGGCGCTAGAACCCGGTCAAGGGAATTGGAACGGACATTTATTTCAAGCAGGCGCAACAGCAACCAGCGTCAATGACAGCTTTTCTGGCATTACTTTTGACTCAGACTTTGCCACCGCGCCGCAATTTATGGCAGCAATGGCAACCTATAATGGCATCGATCCGGCGGGGGTGCGCTACCGGAATTTGGGAATGGATACGGTAGAAGTCAAAATCGAAGAAGAGCAAAGTCAAGATACTGAAACCAGCCATGCAAACGAGCAGGTTAATTTTCTGGCCTTAGAAGGAGAAGGAGTGCTGAGCGATGTTAACGGAACGGTTATTGGCGAATTCGGACAGATTGACAATTTAGACCACAACAGCCAAACCATTAATCTGCTCAACAGCTACAGCAATCCGGTCATCTTCATGCCTACCTTATCCTACTATGGAGCCGATCCTTCTACCACTCGGATAACCAATGTAGGCAGTAACAATTTTACCGCTTTTCTAGAAGAAGCGGAATATAAAGATGGCAGCCATACCACGGAAAATGCCAGTTATTTCGTGTTTGAGGCAGGCAGTTGGGAATTGAGCATTACCGGAGAATTAGTTGGGGTAACGACGGATGATTTGTTAGTGGGAGATGTGGAGGATGATATTATCTCTGGCAATGAAGGAGATGATGTCATTGTGGGTAAAGAAGGCAGCGATGTGCTGTCTGGAGATGCGGGTTCGGATTATTTTGTATTTGGCGGATTGGCAGAAGGGGTGGATACGATCCAAGATTTTAATGCGGCGCAAGGCGATCGCATCGTCATTGCTCCCGCCTTCGAGGAAGCCACTTCTGTGGAACAATTTGCTTTCGATTCTCTTACGGGCGTACTTTCTTTTAATGGTACGGACTTGGCACAGTTGCAAGGCGTTACCAGTGTAGATTTGCTCGAGAGTTTAATCTTTAGTGTGGGGTTAGGCGTTGAGGAAAATAGCGCCAATGGTACGGTGGTGGGAACGGTTGCCATTTCCAATCCCGCCAGCAGCAATCCCTATCAAATTACTGGAGGGAACGAGAACGGAATTTTTGCGATCGATGTCTTCACGGGCGAGATTACCGTTGCCGATCGCACCCAACTCGATCGCGAAACCCAGTCGTTGCACTACTTATTTGTAGAGGCGATCGATGCCACGGGTCAAACAATTACCAAACAAGTGACGATTAATGTGGGCGATGTGAACGAAGCGCCCGAATTTGCCAGTAACTCCACCTTCAGTATTGAAGAAAATCCCCACGATGGCGTTTCTGTAGGCACTATCCAAGCGACGGATCCGGAAAATGACGCCCTCACCTATAAAATTATCGGCGGTAACGAATCCGATGCGTTTACCATCGACGAATTAACCGGGGAAATTACCATTGCCAATGGTGAAAAACTCGACTACGAAACCCAGAATTCATACAATCTCACCGTCAAGGCGATCGATGAAGGCAAACAAACCACCGAAACAACGGTGGCGATCGATGTCATGGATGGGAACGAAGCACCGATAATTGAAACCGATGACGACGAAACCTTTATTTTCCACGAAAACAACAATAACGGTACCATCGTCGCCCAAGTTCCCGCCTTTGACGAAAATGTGGGACAACAAGCGCCGATTTACAGCATTGTCGGCGGTACGGGTCAAAATTATTTTGGGATTACGCCGGATGGAAACATTGTCATCGAAGATTCAGTGGGATTGCGCTCGAATAACGCCACTGACTATAACTTAACCGTGCGAGTTGCTGACAGCTTCAACTCCAGTTTGACCGATGAAGTCACGGTCATTTTAGAAAAAAGCAAGTTCACCAATGTTATCAAGCAAGAAGGCAGCGAAAGTCCCTTTAGTCCGATTGATACTGGTTCCAATTCCGACCCCACTTTTGCCGATATCGATCGCGATGGGGATATGGATGCCTTTGTGGGGCGATTGGATGGCACAGTTGCCTACTTCCGCAACGATAACGGTTCCTTCGTCCCCAGCCAAACCCAGAACCCGCTGAAAAATGTAAATTTTGAAGAAGACGTGGGTGCGAGTCCGACATTTGCCGATATCGATAACGATGGCGATTTAGATGCCATTGTTGGCAATTTCAATGCAATCCATTACTACCAAAACGATAACGGCCATTTTGTCGAAAAAACCGACAGTGCCAATCCCTTGTCTGACATTAACGGTTTTAACCCCCAATTTGCCGACATGGACGAAGACGGCGACTTAGATGCCTTTGTCTCTTCCGGAAAAGACAGCAGCTATTCAGTCAACTACTATCGCAATGACAGCGGCACTTTTACCCAAGACAACAACAACAACCCGCTGAACAATCAAAACTTTCTTGTTCCAGCAGCAACATTTGCCGACATTGACGATGATGGAGACCTGGATGCAGTTGTTGGGGTCAAAGATGGCACGATTCAATACTTCCAAAACGATGGCGGCACTTTCAACAAAAAAACCGGCAGCGACAATCCATTTAACAGCATCGATGTGGGGAATTATGCCGATCCGAGTTTTGCCGATGTCAACGACGATGGCTATCTCGATTTAATCGTAGGTTCCGAGGATGGTACCCTCAGTTATTATGAAGGCACTCCGTCTGTCTTTAATTTGAATTTTTCTAGCACGGGTCAAAGCGTCTGGGATAGCGGCACTTCTCAATTAGAGTGGAATTGGTCGCCGTTACAAGACTTGATTGGCACGGACAAAATTAGTTGGGATATTTCTCCATCCGTAGACTTTGACCTGGGCGAACTTGGTGCCGATACTCACGGTGGTATTGGGTTAAGCGCAGGCTACGAACTCGACGCAGGAACGATTGATACCGAACTTCCCGTGGATATATGGTTGAATATTCCCGAAGCGATTTCTTCTGGGGAAACGATTACCATTTCTTCCGGCTTTTCTTTAGGAGATAAAGCTACCTTTGACACCACCACACCTCGGGTGGCGGCTTACCTGGATTTCTTGTTTGAAATTTATGCCGGCGCATATGTGACTCTCGATTATAAGATTGGTGAATACACCAAAGATTACAGTCAGATTGACATCAACGAATCGTTTAATTTCCAATTCGACAGCACGGGTCAAGCGGTGTCTTTTGAGGAAATTGACAGCGATGACTTTTCTGTGGACTTAGGTTCTCTCGGTTCGCTGGGTTATGAAACTGGCGGTTGGGGCGACATTCACGGCTACGTTCCCGATATTTCAATTGAGGGCGATCGCATCAACAGCAATACCCTTTCCGGTAGCAAGAGCGATGTTGTCTTAGATGCGAGCTTAGACTTAGATAAAGTGTTCTTGACGGCTCTTTCTGAATCGAATATCCCTTATTTGAGTAAAGCCGCAGAAGCCCTGGATTACGTCATTGAGGGAAATCTAGATCTCGGCGTTGCTTATGCCAATTGGAATCTGTTTGATGCCGCATTCGAAAGCGATTTTTCTCTCGTTCAGGATTTAGACCTCACGGTTGACAATTTGACCGGAACTCTGAATGTGGAAGGTCAGGGTGCAGTTCCCTTTACCGTGGGACAAGATCTGCAAATTACTCCCCAAGATACCAATGGCGACGGACAGGTGGATATTACGGGTACTGTGGATGTCGCCCCTCAGTTAAACAGCAATACCTCGATTGATTACGATTTGGATATACCGCTGACGGCGTTGGAAGGGGAAGCCGGCTACGATGTTTCTGTTGACTTTGGATTGTTCAAGCTCAGCTACGAGGATAGTGCTGAATTTGGACCGATTTGGAGTGAAAATATGAACCTCACCCAAGGTGGATTCGATTTGTACGATAATAGCTTTACCCTCGGTGGGTTCAATACCGCAACTCTTGACTTCTCGATTCCGATCGCTTAATCCATCCAAAAGCCCCCCACCCTCCCCGGGTGGGGCTAGACTTACAAAGCCCGCCCGAGACTAATCCTACCAAAAGCTCTTACAAAGCCCGCCTACGGGGGCTAAGTGAAAAAAGCTTTTACCTGCCGAATTCAGTATGCATTATCAAAGGGTACGTCATTTCTCTCCCTCAACTACAACCGCAAAACGATGCTAAAGTCTACTTCTGCTTCCCCGGCTTCCATCAAATATCAGTTCGTTTATAATTTAACGCCTGCAAATTCCCTCGCCTTCGAGGATTTGACTTTTCCCAGCATTACAAAACACTGGCAAAAATTTCGGCAGCGCGGCCCTTTGTCTGGGGTGGCGGTTTCGGTAAATGAAGAAAGAGTCGGTTTTGTTTTAGCAGAATTGATGCCGGACGTCACTCGCGCTGAAGTGCTTTCTTTTTTCGTGAAACCTAACTATCGCCGTCAGGGACTTGGTACGCAGTTAATGCGCTATATGGAAATCGCTTTAACGAAGCTGAGCTGTGCGGAATTGTTTTTAAAATATCGCGTAACTTCCCTCACGGATTCGGCGTTAGAACCGATTTTGCACCAGCAAAGTTGGCAACCGCCGGAAACTGAATTTGTGTTGACTAAAACCACCGCCGAAAAACTGCGATCGGCACCTTGGGTTTATAAATACTGTCTTCCGCAACAGTTTACCGTGTTTCCTTGGACGGAGTTAACCAAAGCAGAAAAAGCCCGGATTGTCCAGCGAAAAAAATATCCCGATGCCTTGAGTCCGTTTACTGAGGATGGGCCTTTGGAACCTATCAATAGTGTGGGATTGCGCTATCAAGGCGAGGTGATTGGATGGGCGATCGCCCATCGTATTGCCCCGGATACAATTCGCTATTCGTCTATGTTTGTGGAAGAACCGTTTCAAAAGTTGGGACGCGGTTTTGCCTTGCTCACTGAAGCAGTAAGGCGACAATTAACGGCGGATATCCCTTATTTCACCGCAGCAGTGGCAAGCAATAATATCGGCATGCTGCGTTGCGTCGATCGCTATTTTAAACCCTATGCTGAATTAATGTCTGAGTCGCGCCGCTGTGTGAAGCGGTTGGGATAATTTTTAAAGGGGTTTATCTCGGTTACAGCCTGAATTTTTCCGCCTTTTCTGCCCTGGCAATTCTCCAGGCTTCCTGTCTTCTAAACTGTCGTCGTGCAAGCCAAAACTTCTCGCGCTATTAACAATTCTATCCCTCCTACAAAACCGCTATAGTCCCTTGCGCGAAGACTGGCGTTCGAGAAGCCAGGGAGTTTAGTCCCTGGCGGGCAAAAGCTGGTTATCTTTTGGACATCAATTCTTTCATTTGCGCTTTAAAGCCTGCGATCGCTTCGGGTGTGGGTTGGGTTTCTTGCCAACTCGATCGCTGCATCAGGCGATCGCACCATTCCTTGATTTTCGGATAGTCTTCCATCTCAATTCCCATCTGTGGCAAAAATGGAATCGCTGTCCCCGCAACCAGTTCGGCTAAGCTCAAGTGTTCGCCGCCAAAGTAGGGACTACGCCTGAGTTTTTCGGCAAAAAAGTTTAACACTACCCCAATTTTTTCCTTAGACTGCTCGATTTTCTCGGGGGTTTCTTCCCCAAATCCCATCATCTGACGCAGCAAAGGCGTCATCGCCGGGATGAATTCGGTTAATGTCACCATTTGCACCATCCGCACGATCGCCAAATCTTCTGGATTGGTGGGCAACAGGGCAGGGGTGGGATATTTCGTTTCTAAATAGTCCAAGATGGCAAATGACTCGATGATGGGAAATCCATCTACTTCTAAAACGGGGATGTGGTGAAAGGGGTTCATTTTCAGAAACTCGCTTTGGTATTGATCGCCATCGAGTTTCATCTCCACGAGTTCAAAGTCTAGTTTTTTCTCTAATAAGCAGATCCAAACCCGGCGGGAGTTGAACGAAATCGGCAAATGGTACAACTTCAGCATGGACGAGACTCCACAGAGGACATCATCAGTTTAGATCGCCTGGGCCAGAGTGGCTATCAATATAGCAGGGAGTCGGTTGGGTTCGCGCTGACCTGTGTGTAGTATGCGGCGACAGTGGCGCGATCGCCAATTTGGATCCAGGAGTCAGGGGCGATCGTCCCCCAAAAATTTTTTCTGTAGTATGTAGCCGTTTTGCGGAATTGCGGGGACAAAGCCGGAAAATTTATGGCCTGTAACCCTTGCGGGGAGTGCCTTTCAAAAAAAATTAAAAAAATTTGCTCCAACCCCTTGACAAGTTTGTAGTATGCATGTAGTATGTGATTGTAAGGCACAGGGAAAGGAACCGAACGGCTCCACCCAATGCCCAACACCGAACCAGGAAAACTGAATAAACAAACGGCCATACGATCGATGTTTGGACAAGTGCGGTTTTTACTCATCGGGGTGGATATCGCTCCCGCGAGGGATTCCCCCCGAGTAAACCGCCAAACCTGCCAAACGACAAATAGATACAAGACCAACTTCGTGGGGATGTAGCTCAGTCTGGTTAGAGCGCTTGTCTGTCGAACAAGATGTCGCGGGTTCAAATCCCGTCTTCCCCGTTTAGTGGTTCTCCAATGCTGAAAATGCAGCGGACGCCCTATAGATGGCCCCATCGTCTAGCGGTCAAGGATTTCTGATTTTCGCTCAGAAGACACGGGTTCGAGTCCCGTTGGGGCTATGACATGGCTGAGTACCCAAGCGGTTGAAGGGGGAAGCCTGCAAACCTTCTATGCGTGAGTTCAAATCTCACCTCAGCCTTGGTGAAATGTCGCAGTGTAACTTAACGGTTAAAGTACCTAGCTCATAACTGGGTTGATGCAGGTTCGATTCCTGCCACTGCGATCGCCTGTGGGGATGGTGTAACTGGCAACACTCCAGTCTCCAAAACTGGCATTCTGAGTTCAAATCTCAGTCCCCGCGCCAAATTTCCAAATTTTAAGGGTCGGTATCCAAATGGGTGACGGAGCTTGAGTGTAAATCAAGTGCCTCTGTGCTGAACCTGGGGGTTCGAGTCCCTCCCGACCCATTCTGGAGAGGTGGCCGAGTGGTTTAAGGCGCTTTCCTGCTAAGAAAGAGCGGTTTAACAGCCGTCGAGGGTTCGAATCCCTCCCTCTCCGCTTTTTGCCTGTATGACAGGAGTAGCAATTTTCCGAAACTTCACTGGGAGAGGTGGCCGAGTGGTTGAAGGCGCGATCTTGGAACGGTCGTTCGGGTTCAAACTATCCGACGAGGGTTCAAATCCCTCTCTCTCCTTATTATCCCCCGGTAACTCAGTGGGTAGAGCGCCTGTGTTTTGGCGAAGCCTGTCTGAAGGACTTAGAACAGGAAGGGGTTGGTTCGATTCCAACCTGGGGGGCTGGTCTGATTGCCGGGTGGACGAGTGGCAAGTCACCGCGACTCTGAATCGCGGAGAGGTTGGTTCGACCCCAACCCCGGCATCCACAAGGTGCCCTGTGGTGTAATTGGTAACATGCCTGCCTTTGAAGCAGGAGAGTCCAGGTTCGAAACCTGGCGGGGCAGCCAATACTCGCTCCTATAGCCCAATTGGAAGAGGCGATCGTCTCAAAAACAGTGCTTTATGAGCTTAGCCTTACTAAAGGTAACTAGCTTTTTCTCGCTCCTGTGGCGCAATTGGCAGACGCGGCAGACTTAAAATCTGTTTTTTGTTGCGGGTTCGACTCCCGCCAGGAGTATGCTGGGGATGAAATTCAGGATTTAAACCCCTGGATTGATTACCGAGTTTCCCCCTTACGTGGGTTGCATTACCCTTTCAATTTGCCCCTGTGACGGAACGGAAGACGTCGCCGACTCAGAATCGGTGTTTTGCAGGTTCGACTCCTGTCAGGGGCATGGCGCGATCGCCCCTGTTGCGCCCCTGTAGCCTAATCAGAAGAGGCTCCGGGCTTGCTGCAACCCGATCGCAACTAGGGAGTGTAACTCAACGGGACAGAGTACCGATCTTCTAAATCGGCTGGTGTAGGTTCGAGTCCTACCACTCTCGTTTGGTATCGATAAAATAAGGAGGTTTGCTTTCCCTGTTATTCATTAAACTCAATCGCTCCAGCGCGATCGCGCGGTGGCGTGCCCTAACGTTTGGAGCATACATACTGAGTACGAGAGGAACGGTAACGCTGCGAAAATGCAGTGGGCGTGTGGGAACGAGGAGTGCGAAGAACCCGAGAGGTGGGCTTAGCGGTAGCCATCCTGTAAAGAGTGTGTAATAACTCATCGGTGGAGTCCCTCTAGTAGCTGAGAACACGCGGAAAATGCTCCTCTAACTTGCACGCCAGCGCGATCGGCACTTAGTGTTTCAGCTCGATATCGCACATGGGGTCATAGCTCAGATGGCGAGAGCGCCTGCCTTGCAAGCAGGAGGTCATGGGTTCAAGTCCCATTGGCTCCACTGATGGTGTCTGAAGTCGAAGTGGTCGAGACCCTAGCCTGTGAAGCTAGTTAGTAGGGAGTTCGAGTCTCCTCAGACACCCCTCAGTGGAAGATGCTGCTAACGGGATGGCAACTGGTCTCGAAAGCCAGGGTACGGGCAACCGTAGGGGTTCGATTCCTCCATCTTCCGCCAACCACCGGAGGCCGAAAAGTGAGGCACCGTGCTGATAACGCGGCGATAGGAGGGGCAGTACCTCCCCGGTGGATTTCCCTCTGCCAACGGATTTGGGGCTGATGCTACGAACGTCGGCTGTGGTGGTTCGACTCCATCCAGAGGGACTTTCCCTGACTTGGGCTTTCTCGGGTCAGGGGGTATATTCCTCGGTAGCTCAATGGTAGAGCTTCCGGCTGTTAACCGGAGGGTTCTTGGTTCGAGTCCAAGCCGGGGAGTTCGCTGGTATCGCGGGGTTGCCTGCGGCACAAGCAAGGTATAAAAGGGAATGTAGCTCAATTGGCAGAGCAGGTGACTTTTAATCACCTCGTTGCAGGTTCGATTCCTGTCATTCCCTCTCTCGCCAACCTCTGCATCTAGGCCACGTTCGCCTCCCCTGTCATTGATGGAAGCTGCTGCTGATGGGACGGCAACCGGCCTTGAAAACCGGGGTACGGCCAGAAACCGTAGGGGTTCGACTCCTCCAGCTTCCGTTGAAAGGTAGGGAGGCGGCACGACCGCACGACCTATAGGGTGGCCAACTTGTTGCCCTCCCTACGAGTGAAGGATATGCAGAAGTTCTGGTAAAATAAATTGTTAATCCATGAATTTATCTCTTTGGTTTTCTTTTCTCGATCGAAATTCCATTCTAATTTTATTTGACTTGTGAGTGATTTATGACAACTTTAACCATGCGCTCCTATGTGGGAGAGAGGGATATCCAGGCGATCGCTGCTTTAATCCAAGACTGTGAGGCGGTCGATCGCCTGGAAGAAGTTATCTCCACCACCCAACTCCAACAGGAAATCAACCAGCCATCGGTGGATCGAGACCGGGATATTCGCCTGTGGTGCGACAGCAATGCCGCGCTTATCGGGTTTGGGCAACTGTTTATTCCGCCATCGGGAGATATTCTCGACGGTACTTTGTGGTTCCGCGTCCACCCCCGGGCAAGGGGCGGCGATTTGGAAGAACAAATCGTCGCTTGGGGTGAGAAGCGGATGCGCGAGGTGAGCCGAGAGCGCGGCGTGGGAGTGAAGCTGCGCTCTGGCACTCGCGACACCGATCGCACTCGCCTCGCATTGCTCGAACGCTTGGGCTATGTTCGCGATCGCTATTTCTTTCGCATGGCTCGCTCTTTAGCCGATCCGATTCCCGAACCTCAATTGCCGACGGGCTATACGTTGCGATCGGGCACTCAGGGGGAACATCCGCACGCTTGGGTGGAGATGTTCAATCAATCGTTTATCGACCACTGGGGTTTTTACGAGTTAACGATCGAGCGCGTACAGCACGAGTTGAAAGACCCGTACTACAACCCGGAGTTCGATCGGGTGGCGATCGCTCCCGATGGCACATTCGCTAGCTTTTGCGATTGCTATATTAACCCCGAACAAAACCAGCAAAGCGGGCGAAATGAAGGCTGGCTCGTAGTTCTCGGTACCCGGCGCGGCTTCCGCAAGCAGGGACTCGCAAGCGCTCTGATCCTGGATGCACTACATCGGTTAAAAGCCGCTGGAGTCGATCGCGCACTGCTCGCCGTGGATGCCGAAAACACCACCGGCGCGCTCCACCTCTACGAGTCCCTCGGCTTCCGGAAAGTGTACGTCAAAACTACCTTAGTGAAGGAGTTGTAAGCCCCCAGCACCCCCCTGAAAAAATTTTTTTCCAAACCCTTGACAAAACTGTAGTATGAGTGTAGCATTAAAACATGGCACGGAAAACAGCCGCCAAAACGGCTCGTTTCCTGCCATGACCGAACCTGGAAAACTGAATCCAACGAGGGACTTTTTACAAGCGTCTAGCGGGAATTCTCCCGCAAACAATCGAGGTGCTATGATGTTACTCTACGTCCCACTGCTTCAGCGCCAGCGGCGCAAGTCTCGAGCCGCCACTCGCGAACAGCAGTTAGCGGTCAATCGACCCCATCCAAACACCGAAGGGTTAAATTCAACCCACTCGGTTCGCGGAGTCGAACCCATTCGTCACGTGAATGATATTTATCATTTAGAACGGCGTTTTTTATTGTAGCCAAAAAAGGCGATCGCTCGATGAAAGCCAGGAAATTTTCACAAAAATCTAACCCTTAAAAAGGAGGAAGCAGCATGGTTCACGTTCGCTTTGAAGGTCGTTCTTATGACGTCACGGAACGTCAACTCGGCATCAGCGCTAGCATGAGCGATGCTGCTGTCAAAGAACGCCTCGCCCACTACTTTGATGTCCACCGCGATCGCTTCGAGTCTTACATCTGCGATCGTCGCCCTTCCGGCGATTTAATCGTTCGTCCCGAAGCGGTTTACGGTTAATTTTTTTCAATACTTTCTGTTTTCAAATTCTCAATTTTCAATTTCCCGCACCCTAACCGATTAAGCTTACACACAACTGGTTTATCGCCAGAAACATGTAGGTTCGAGTCCTACCACCTCCTTGAATGGGGGTGTGGCTCAATTGGCTAGAGCAAACTGTGAAATAGCCTAATTGACTTGTGCGGGAAAGAATCTGTCAGGACGGTTGAAAAAGCACTTCGCGCCCTAACGCGGAAAGCTTACATACTAGCTCATTGGTAGAGCATTACCCTGTTAAGGTAAAGGTTGGGGGTTCAATTCCCCTGTATGAAACCACGGCTTTCACGACTTGCGCGAAGTGTTTTTTCAACCTTTAATTCCACCCGAAAGCTTTAAAAAAATATCCCGCGCCCTAACGGGTGAAGCTTACACACATCCGCCTGATAAGCGGGAGATTGTAGGTTCGAGTCCTACCAGCCCCACTTTCCTGGGGCTGTAGAGTAATGGTAACTCACCAGTGTTCTTCAGCTTTACCAACTTGTGCGGGATATTATAATATTTCATCCTTTGCAGTCTTTCACTTCGCGCCCTAACCGAAAAAGCTTACATACTCGCTCAATGGTAGAGCGCTTGATTTAGGTTCAAGTGATTGCAGGTTCAAATCCTGTGTATGAAACCACGGCTTTTTCGACTTGCGCGAAGTGTTTATTTTGATGTCAATTCCCTCCATTTTTTCTGCCTTGCAGTTGTCGCCGCGCCCCTATCGGGGGGGCTTACATACTCCGCAAAACCACAGTGCGCTTTGGAGAAAGCGCTGCAAGCCTGAACTGTCAATAGCAGGCCAATGCCCCCCTCACTTGCGCGGCACTTGTTATCGAGCCGCGCGTGCGATATCTGCCTTTTTTGAAAGAGCGGTTATCTCGTATAAACGCGAGATAGCGAAGCATTGATTTAAACAAGGAGAGAGTCTATGAATGCAGCAGAACGCGATTTGCGGCTGGAAATGCTGAATAGCTTGTTGACGACGCCACACCGCAAGCTGGAAGAAGTGGCAGAATTACACCAAATAATGGTAGAAATCGATCCGTTGTTTTACGGTCATTTGGGCGCTTGGTATTACCAAAATGGGGACGTGCGAGACCACAAAGAGGTGTTTGTGGGAAATCTGCTCACCAGTCCCCTGACGGAACACCGGGATGCGGGATTCGTGCTGCTGCAAAAGTTGCCCCCTTATCAGGTGGGGCGGGTGGTAGACTTTATGAAGCAACATCGCCACAAAGTGCCCCGTTGCGCGCGCACGGCGGTGACGCGATATCTGCGCGATCGCGAAAAAAATACAAACTTCTTCGATCGCGCCGCACTTCGCAACCGCAAGGCAATGAAACACCTCTATGCCACCTTACATATCAAACCCAACCCGCGCGCCGATGCCATCCTGTTCAAAGAAACCCCGCCAGAAGGCAGTCTCGCCTACCTCGTCAAGCAACTGGCAAAGGCGGCATCTCCGGCGGAACAAGCAGCGCTCATTGTAGAACACAATATCCCCTACACGATCGCGATCGGCACCGTAAAGCAGCTCACGCCCACAGTTCTGGTGGCGCTGATTAATTCCATGTCCCCGCAAGAGGTCATCAATAACCTCAAATCCTTGCAAGGGCGCGGTGCGATGGAACATCCGGAAGTGAAAGCTCTCATCGAGCAAAAGCTGAAAGACGCCCAAACCAGCGATCGCGTCTCCGCCTACAAAGCGCGCATCGCCTCCGACGCCGCCCAACTCGACACCGACACCACCGCTCAGTTGGAACAAATTACCAACGAACAAGTGAAAAAGCGCGGTAAAATTAAAAAACCCACCGCCTTGCTGGTGGATAAATCCGGGTCGATGGACAAAGCCCTAGAAGTCGGAAAGCGCCTCGCCGCCATGATTTCCGGCATTTCCGAAGCAGAACTCTACGTTTATGCTTTCGATACCATGCCCTATCCCGTCACCGCCAAGGGCAGCGAATTGAGCGACTGGGAACGAGCGTTCCAGCACATCAAAGCGGGGGGCAGAACCAGTATCGGTTGTGCGGTAGAAGCCCTGCGCCGGAAAAAACAGCAGGTGGAGCAAATCATCCTCGTCACTGATGAAGGTGAAAACAGCAGCCCCTATTTCCCCGACGCCTATCAAACCTACTGCCGCGAAATGGGCGCTCTGCCAAATGTTATTATTGTCAGAGTGGGGAGATTCTATACTTGGGTGGAAACCCAATTGAAGCAAAAACAGGCTCCGGTGGAAACCTTTACCTTCGGCGGCGACTACTATTCCTTGCCCAATTTGGTGCCATTGCTGTCTCGTCCCTCGCGACTGGATTTGTTAATGGAAATTATGGAAATTCCGCTGCCGGTAAGAGAGGATAAATAATCGGGTAGGGTGCGCTGCGGCGTACCCTATGCGATTCCCCGGAATCCCTGGATAACTCCTCGTTGAAGGTTTAGTTATTCCGAATTTATGTACTGCAAACTCTGCGAAAGAGAAGTCAATAAACTCACGGTTCATCACCTGATTCCCAAGCAAAAAAATGGGGCGAAAAGACCGACGATTGATATCTGTTCCCCCTGTCATCGCCAAATTCACGCTTTTTTTGATAACGCGCGGTTGGCACGGGAACTGAATACGGTGGAAAAACTGCAAGCTGAACCGCAGATGAAGAAATTCCTCGCCTGGGTGCGAAAGCAAAAATCCGATAAACGCATTAAAGTTCATCGCCGCGCTTGATCGGTTGCAGTTGGGCGAGCGTTCTTCTCCCTTGGGGCGCAATCCACACTGCTGCGATCGCCGGCTCCCTACCCATTTTTTTTGCTACTTTTTTGCAAAAAAACCTTGACAAAATTTTGTTTTTATGTTATTAAAAAAATAGAATGGGAGAAGATGCGGCCATATATATAGCAGGGTTTCGGTCTGGCTAAGGTATGCTGCCCTCATTTGTCATTCCCCTTTGAGCGGGAATCGAAAAGTAATTTCGGACAACTGCGATCGCACGACATGTACGGGTAGGCAACTCGTTGCCCAGCCTACCCGTAAGATCCGTGCGGTAGTGCTGTGGGGTTGAGAAGGCGACAACACTATAGCGGGTTTTGTCGCCACTGAGCGGTTGACCCGTTGATTCTGGATATTTCTCTAGCGGCGCGTAAGTACAACTATGCGCGTTTTCAAACATGCTCCGCGACAGACGGGAGTCACCGCAGACTCTCGTCTTTTTTTTATGGCAAAAATTTCGCCCCGGAAGCGCGATCGCAGTTGCGGGGGTGGATGGCGGGAGGGGGGAGTCATCCAGTGGGGGATTCGCGCCCCAGCATTGGCCCATTTTACCCGATCTGCCGGAGAACCCCTGACTCATGGAAAACTGCGATCGAGCAAGCACCTGTGATTGTGCGGAAACTTCCCCCGTCTGAAATGCCGAAAACTCCCGCTACAGGAAGGTTGGGGACATTTTTCGACTTGACTAGGTGCTTGAATTTTGCTAGAATTAAGCCAGGGTAAGGGTTTGAGCGAGAAGCAAATGGTCGATTTTGGGAAAGTTCAACCACTCTCTTGCATTTTGGCGGTAGGTGCTTGTAAAATCTTCTTAGAGTACTTCCCATTTAGGGGATTGGGCTTGTGCGCTGCTTTACCTCAGATTGCCGATAGGCGTTGAGCACTTTCCTTGCTGGGAGCGGGTTTCGGGCTGAAGTGCTCTGCTTTACCTCAGATTGCCGATAGGCGTTGAGCACTGCCCCATACTGAACTACGCAAGCGCGTTTTTTCTGCTGCTTTACCTCAGATTGCCGATAGGCGTTGAGCACCTTCCCCTGAATACTCAAACTGTCCCAAGTCTCTGAGCTGCTTTACCTCAGATTGCCGATAGGCGTTGAGCACAAAGGGCGAAAGTGCTTTAGGTCTGCTTCATCAGACTGCTTTACCTCAGATTGCCGATAGGCGTTGAGCACACTTTACTACACGCAAGCTTTTGGCACTACGACGGCCTGCTTTACCTCAGATTGCCGATAGGCGTTGAGCACTCGTGGGCAACCCCTAAGTCCGCTAACGCTGTAGGACTGCTTTACCTCAGATTGCCGATAGGCGTTGAGCACACTAGATTCTGAAGACCTGAAGACTAAAAGCTCTAAAACCTGCTTTACCTCAGATTGCCGATAGGCGTTGAGCACAGATTAAACGTCAAGTCTGGGGCAATCTTTCTCAAACTGCTTTACCTCAGATTGCCGATAGGCGTTGAGCACATTCTAAAACAAACACTAAATCTTGTAATTGTTGACTCTGCTTTACCTCAGATTGCCGATAGGCGTTGAGCAGGTGTTCCATCCGATGCAGAAGGAATTTGTTATAGCTGCTTTACCTCAGATTGCCGATAGGCGTTGAGCACAAAAAAGCAAAACATGGAATTCAGCTAGGTATTTTCTGCTTTACCTCAGATTGCCGATAGGCGTTGAGCACACTACGGTGAAGGACGCAGTAGCTGGCGTATTGAATACTGCTTTACCTCAGATTGCCGATAGGCGTTGAGCACAATTCTGGGGAACTGGAATTGATTTGCTCTATCCCAACTGCTTTACCTCAGATTGCCGATAGGCGTTGAGCACAATTCATTTGTAATGGTTTCAAAAATAGGTTCAACGGCTGCTTTACCTCAGATTGCCGATAGGCGTTGAGCACATAATCTCCAACAAAATTTAGCTACTGCTCTAAAAAGTCTGCTTTACCTCAGATTGCCGATAGGCGTTGAGCACATTGTTTAGTCGTTCCGTGCTTTTTGCTTAAGATCTGCTTTACCTCAGATTGCCGATAGGCGTTGAGCACGATTCAAGTATTACGCCCGTTCCGTCTCTCCCGAAGCCTGCTTTACCTCAGATTGCCGATAGGCGTTGAGCACGAAAAATCACGAACAAACACAACCTTAAGGAGATTCTCTGCTTTACCTCAGATTGCCGATAGGCGTTGAGCTTCGTGGATTTCGTCGATATTCAGCCAGAACGTTTCGGCCTGCTTTACCTCAGATTGCCGATAGGCGTTGAGCACCGATCAAAATCACAGCGGCGGGGATTAAATTTGAGTCCTGCTTTACCTCAGATTGCCGATAGGCGTTGAGCACTAGCGAGGAAAACATATGGTCAGCAATCACCCGAACTGCTTTACCTCAGATTGCCGATAGGCGTTGAGCACCTGTCTACAGCCAATACAACCAGTGGGCAAGTACACTGCTTTACCTCAGATTGCCGATAGGCGTTGAGCACAGAACCTGCAAAAGCAGGTTTTTTTCGAAGAAAAGCCCTGCTTTACCTCAGATTGCCGATAGGCGTTGAGTGCGATAAACGTGGGTTGCGGGTGCTCCCCAATTTAATCCCCTTCCCCCGGCGCGATCGCAAAAAATTTCTTCGTTCCTGGGGCATAAGTCCACCCCAACCCCTCCGGATCCTTCTGACAACTCCAATCCAAAAAATCCGCTTTCTTCTTATTCTTGCTCACCGTTGTCGGATGCACGCCCAACCTAGCGGCTAATTGCGATTGATTCAATGGCGGCGGTAACGTCACCGATGGGGTGTTCGGGGTTGGGGGTGGGGCGAGGGTTTCCGACTCTGCCAATACTGGCGCACTCTCTACCTCTAGAGTTTGGTAGGATTGCGGCATTTGAATCGTGGAAAAGCAGTACACCATCCCGCCATTGTCGGTAATTTCATATCCCGCCGCAAACTCCTGCGCCTGTTTGTCCAAATATTCCTGCGCTTCCTTCCCTTCCACTCCCGCTTGCATGGCGAAGTCCAATGCAGTCAGACGCCCTTCGTTCTCTTGGATTAACCGATAAAACACCGAATTCAGATGCGCCTGTCGCTGCTGCTGCTTTTGCAGATAGGATTTCCACGCCCATCCCACCCCAGAGATGACGGCGACGCCCAGCAACATTCGCCACGCGGATAAGATGATGGTCGCGCCCACCACTATGGGCACCACAATCATCAAGCGCGATTCCAAGCTGGTGTTCGACTCCGCGCGATCGCTCTCGATGGAGCCACGGTTCATTTGGCGATTGGCTGGCATCTTCACTTCACAGATTCCACACTCGTTCCTCTTTACCGACACGGGGCGTGCCACAAGTGCATTATTGCATCTGTACGCCGCTTCAGTCATCGCCGCGCCAAAACTCTCCCCCACACGCCGATTTCCCCACTCCCTCCCCTCAGCGCCCCCTCCGTTCTATCGTTTTTTGCCTATATCGGTTTATAGAAATTCACTCAAATCGCCAAATTAATGCGCCTTACCCCCGGTTTCCGGCTTTATTTTCCCGCTCAATCGGTATATAGCCAGAAAACGAAATTATGGAAATTCTCTCTGTAAGGCAGTTTTGTCCAAAGCGACCCTTTTGTCTTTCTCTGGGTTTGAGCTGCTGGCAATAATTCAGGCATATTTTACCATAGTATTGAAATTTACATTTTTTGTCAACTGCTACAAATGATGCTACAAGCTGTTCCTACATTTGTGGGGGTCAAGCGGTAAAGCGATCGCCGCAGCCAAACCGCTATTTTTCACTTAAACTGCATAATCAATTTTAACTTTATTTCTACCAATTGAGAGACAAATTGGCATTTTCTTAGTGCCTAAAACCACCTTTAATGTTCCTATTATCCATGATTTTCGGTGGGTGAATCTTCCTCATACCTGAGTATAAAAACAACCGAAAAAAACTCTTTTACCTCCACCGAGCAAAGGTTTTCCTATGTTTTAGTAGGCGTGCGAGGGCGGAATTGGGAATTAATGAATAAGGGTTTAAAATAACTGCCACGCTTTCTTATGGCTTCAGCCAGTTATTTCCGCGCCAGCATCCAGAATTATTCTAAGCAGTCATGCAAAATAAATTGCACATCGATTTTTGAGGTTTGTAGGGTGGCCAGGCACGAGAACTTCCGGGGCGCGAGGCACTTCCGAAAATGGCTCTGCCTACCCTACCCGCTGCAATTATTTTTGCCCGAGTACATATTTCTATAACCTTACAAATATGCAAACTAAGCGAATATTATATAGATAAATAAAAGTAATCATGCAGATAACAAATTTTTATGTAAATATCTTTCTGGCGCATCACAATATTACAAATGGTGTAGTAACGTGAAGTTAAGTAACTATCTATGTCTTTAGACAGAGAACGAGGTCAGCACCCCGCTCTAAAGAGACGGGGCTTCTAGCCCCTGACTTTAGGTAGCTGACCAGCCTAAGCCCTACGAGG
>NZ_JAYFEQ010000974.1:0-30587 GCF_055795085.1 Phormidium sp. CCY1219
TACCGTGGGGGAGGTGCTTTCACATGACACACTTCATGGGGTGGGCTTTCACCACCATCGACACTCAGTTGTCAAGGCCCTTTTGGAGCCTTACCCTGCCCACGTTTCGGAGATTTTCCTTGACTTTTGGCAGGAACGAATCGCACTAGCCTTTTCCAGTGTACAATCGAGTCTCGTGTATTCTCCGCTTTTATTGACTCTTTTGTGGCTTTTGTCGAACTTCAGCGACTAACACCAGACGCGATCGATGCCGTGGTGGAACTCGATCGCCGCTCTTTGGGCGGCATGTGGAGCCTCGATGCCTATCAGCGCGAACTCGATAGCCCAAATAGCGATTTGCTGGTTTTGTCCCTTCCCGCTTCCCCTGCAAGTTCCTCTGGCTCTGTTTCTTCTCCCCCTTCCCCGCTTGTTGGCTTGGGCTGTCTTTGGGCTATTCTGGAAGAGGCTCATATCACTCTGCTGGCGATCCATCCGGATTATTGGGGCCAAGGGTTCGGCCAAACTCTCCTCTATGGCTTGCTCGAATGCGCTTGTCAGCGCCATCTGGAATGGGCCACCCTGGAAGTCCGCCGTTCTAATCACGCCGCACTGGCTCTCTACCACAAGTTTGGCTTTCAGGAGGTGGGCTTGCGCCCAAAATACTACAAGGAAACTGGGGAAGATGCTCTGGTTCTCTGGCGCTCTGGTTTGCATCGCCCCGAATTCCAAGACAGTTTAACCCTGTGGAATTCTCAGGTGCGCGATCGCCTCGCTGACTCTGGATGGTCTGTGTCTATCTATCTCTAGGAAGAGGAATTTCTCCCGCCTTTTTGTGTTACAATCTAAATTAGTTTCTTAACTAACCACTCGCTTCTCGAATCACGAAGCTGTTTAACTCCTCCGCAACTTTGCAGGAATCCTTCGGGTCTTTCCTGTTCTGTTTTGCTATATCCATTTTCTCTGACATCTCTTCCAATTTTTAGTTTATTTATCCCGCACCTTGCCGTGCGAAAGGGGGTATCACCATGAAAAAATTACTCAGTTTATTGCTCGCCATCTCTGGGGTGAGTTCTCTGTCGATCGCCGCAATGGCATCTCCTTGTGTGGATCGGACTTCCCACTCCACCATCACCCCAGTTTCCCTTTCTGAGGCGATCGCCCAAAATGACACCACCACTACCAATGAGGACTTACAAACCGGCATGGAAGAGTTTGACTGGGATCTGCCCAATCAAAACCCTCCCACCCAGTTCGGCTCTTTCGAGTTGCAACCCATTCGGTTGACTGAACCTCCCACCAATGAGGAAGGCGATGGATTGGCAATCACCATCGACTTCACAGATTTGGATCGCTTGGAAAATGTAACGGAAGATTAATTCCGCTCCTAGGGCGCGATCGCTCCTCTCTCACCCGATCGCTTTTCCGCCAGTTCGCTCTCATCACACCCTCTGGGCATCATTCATATCACCTCCGGTGGATTATTGCTAATCCAACCGGGCGATAAAAATCTCGCCAATGCTTTTCTTGCCTTTGCAACTCGAATCCGCTCGTTGTACCCCGACGCGGACTCTTTTTTTGTGTCGATTTATCCGAATTTGATATCACCCATTGTCTCTATTTTTTGCCCATTTATTCTTAGCAAACCACCCACCACAATCCCGCCCTATCCCGCAAGGAGTTCTTTTAAATCTTCCACTAAACTGGCAAGCAAATTGTCGCGATCGCACTGCCAAGACACCCAGGCATTCGCCCGCCTTTTCGCCACAGGTCTCTCCTCTAAAATCGTCTGCCCTCGGGTATATTTCCCTGCCGTTTCTACCCCCACCAACCCGCGCTGAAATAACAGGGTTTCCGGATAAAACAAATAAGCCACCGTTACCGCATCATGCACCAAAAACCCTTCGATGCCATTGGTCTCTCGGTAGCGCAACGAACTGCCTATCATAAACTCAGTCAGGGCAGGAATAAATTTAGCTAAAATATGATTCGGGTTGACTCGCGCGATCGCCTCGCTCATCTCTCGCCGAAAAATCACCTCCCGCGTCACATCCAACGACACCACCACAATATCTTCTCGACTGCTTAAAACTGCCTCCGCCGCCTCCGGATTATACCCCACATTAAACTCAGACACTGGCGTCACATTTCCCCGGGTTTTAAACGCTCCCGCCATCATCACAATTTCTTTGGCTTTTGTCAATATTCCCGGCTTTTTCGCTTCTGCTGCGGCTAAATTCCCAAACGGCGCTAACCCAATAATCGTAATTTCTCCTGGCGTTGCTTCCAATGCTTCGATAATCATTTCATCCGCATAACGCGCCCGATTAAATTGGCGCGTCGGTTCCGGTAAAGTTTGCGAAAGATTCCCCATCCCGTCCCCGCCGTGAATGTGCGCCGCATCTTCACTGGTGAGTTGATTTAGCGGTACCGCCCGCCCCACTTCCACATCTTTAAATCCGCCAATTTCTAGGATTTTGCACGCACTTCTAAAGGTAAATTCTCCCCCAACATTTCCATCCGCCGTGGTGACGCCCACCAGTTCTGCCACTCCTTTTTTCACCAAGCTTTGCAACCACAATAACGCAAAAATATCATCACCGCCCGGGTCAGTATCTACCAGTATTTTTCGAGCAAATTGATGGTCTTTCATCGATGAACTAAAACTCGCGAATTTGCCCGAGTATAGGAATGCGGTGCTTCCCGCATTCCTATCTCCCTCAAATCAAACCGAATCGTGGGAAAAAAAGGCTGAATTTTCGTTATTCAATTAAGACTTTTTCGGTTTATGGGGAGAGCGATAAAATGGCTTTTTCACCACCACCCCCGGATAAGTTTTGCCGCGAATTTCCACCTCTACAGTTTGACCTGGTTTGCTCAATTCCGCCGGCACATAAGCCAGGGCGATCGCCTTTTCCAAAGTTGGGGACCAACTCCCACTGGTGACTTCTCCCACCGACTGCCCGTTGGAAACCACCGGATAGTGATGACGGGCGATGCGACGCCCTTCCATTTCTAACCCGACGAGTTTGCGCTTGATGCCATTTTGCTTTTGGGTTTCCAGGGCTTCTCGCCCGATAAATTGCCCTTTGCGATCGAGATGAACCAACCAAGACAATCCCGCTTCCAGAGGCGTAGTGGATTGGGTGATATCCTGGCCGTAGAGTGCCATTGCCGCTTCCAGGCGCAGGGTGTCGCGACATCCGAGACCACAGGGCGTTACCCCGGCATCCAGGAGCGATCGCCACAATTTTACCCCAGTTTCCGAATCCACCATCAGCTCAAATCCATCTTCCCCGGTGTATCCGGTCCGCGCCACAAACCCCATTTTGCCACATACCGAGGCTTGTAAATGTCCGAAAGGTTTCATCGAAGATAAATCTGCCACCACCAACGGCTGCAGTTTGCTCACCGCTTCGGGACCTTGCAGCGCGAGCAAAACTTTATCCTTGGACAAGTCCTGGAATTCTATGCCAGAATCTTCCAATTGCGCCACGATCCATGCTTTATCTCTGGAACGAGTGGCAGCATTGACGATCGCCATGCACAGTTCGTCCCCACTGTCGTCCTTGCCCTGAGAATACACGATAATATCGTCGAGAATGCCACCATTGGCATTCAGCAGTACCGTGTACTGCGCCTCTGCGGGTTGCAAGCGACTCAGATCCGAAGGCACCAGGGTTTGCAGTTGCTCGATGAGATTTTTGCCTTTAAAGAAAAATTTGCCCATGTGGGAGACATCGAACATGCCGGCAGCGTTTCGCACTGCATGGTGCTCTTGGGCAATGCTAGAAAATTGCACCGGCATCTCCCAGCCAGAAAAGGGCGTCATCCTGGCATTGAGTTCCACCGCGCAATCGTACAATGGGGTGCGCTCGAGAGTGTTGGCGGTTTCTTTCTCTTGAGTTGACTGTGCCACTGATGATTTCCTCCTGGCTCGATAAACAGTTTCCATCTTAAGGGAATCTGGGTGTGGGACAAAATCTCTCTGGTGGGCGGTGGCGGTTTCCAGGGGATGAAACGCCCCACACTCTAGCAGGTGAAAGCCTCCTAGCAGTTTACCCCCAAACCGGGTTCATGGAAAACAGTGGCGACAAAGTACAAGTCGCGGTTTGGCAAAACCGGGGGAGAAGCAAGTGGCAGGAAAACCAGGCTCGCGTGCGCCTGCACGAAGTCAATCTTGAAAATCCATGTTTTGGTCAGCCGGATTTTATCATTCGGAGAAAGCATCAACATTCGCGAAATTCCCCGCTTAGTGCAACAGGTTGCCCAAGGGGCAAAAACCCCGGTATTGCTGGTGATTGACGAACTGGGAAAAAACTTAGAATTTGTCGCCCAGAATCAGGGGAAAGAAAATTTATATTTGTGGCAGCAATTGGCAGAATTGCCCCGAGAAAGCGATTCGCAAGTGTATCTTATCGGATTGCTGCATCAAGCTTTTGCCGACTATGGAGAGCGGTTGTCCTCGGTGCAGCGCAATGAATGGGCAAAAATTCAGGGACGATTTGAGGATATTCCATTTAAAGATTCTGCGCCGCAAATGATGCGATTAATGGGGCAAGCAATCGAGCGATCGCATTTGAAAAAGTTCGCCTGTGCGATTGCCGAACAAGCCACAGAATGGCTGGAGTTGCTGCCTCCAGAAATAACCGCCGATATCTCTGTCGATGCGATTGATTCTACCTACCCGTTGCATCCGGTGGCGGCGTTGGTTTTGCCGGAACTCTGCACGCAATACGCCCACAACGAGCGCTCGTTATTTACTTGTCTCACCAGTGCAGAACCCTATTCCTTTAAACGGTATTTGGAGGAGACACCAGTGCGGGGAAATTCCCTGCCTACCCTGAAACTCGATCGCGTCTATGACTATTTTATCGAAGCAGTGGGCATGGGAATTACGTCTCGGCCAAAACTGCAACGATGGATCGAGGTGCACGGATTAATTAATGATGTGGCGAAAAGTTTGGATGCTGATAGTTTGCGGGTTCTCAAAACTATCGGAACGTTAAATATTGTCACTACAATTGGCGGGCTGAAAGCAACGCGGGATTTGGTGACGCTGGCGATGTGCAATAGCAGCGCCGAGTGCGAAAATTGGGAACGGGCGATCGACAACTTGCTGCAATTCATCCACTTGTCGCCGATAGGTGACAAGTGGATGAATTGCGGATTTGGCAAGGGTCGAATTTTAATGTAGATAGCGCGGTGGCAGATTATCTGGCGGGATTGCGATCGCCCCTGGTGAGTTTGCTCTCGGACATTCGTCCGCTGGAACCGTTGGTGGCGAAACGTCACAGCTATATCACCGACACCTGGCGCTATTTTGAACGGCCCTATCTCGACAGTCCAGAAACCCGCCTGCGGGAAGACTTGCGCGTGTGAGAAAGTTACATTAGCGAGGGATGTATCGAACCCGTACTCAAGCGTTTTACCCAAGCGGCGTCCGAGGAACAGACGAGCGATCGGCAGTAGTGAGAACCCCTGGCAATGATAATCGCCGATCGACCCTACGAGTATCTCGATCGCATCAAAGCTCACTTGGGGATGAACATCCACTATCTGAGCGCCAACCGAGGATTTGACCATTGGCTCGAGGTTCATGGTGGGTTGCTCCCCTCTCCCAAAAAGCGCTGGTGTACGGCTATGATGAAACTCAAGCCATTAGAAGAATTCGTGGGAGACGATGAGGTGATTAGCTACATCGGCATCCGCGCTGACGAAAACCGGGACGGTTACATCTCCACTAAGTCGAATATCAAACCCGTCTATACTTTTTAAGGAAAAGGGTTTGGTGAAGGCGGATATCCTTCAGTTGCTAGATGATAGTGGTATCGGACTCCCCGATTGCTATCGGTGGCGCAGTCGCTCCGGTTGCTTTTTTTGTTTCTTTTAGCGAAAATACGAATGGGTGAAGTTGGCGCAGGAACATCCCCACCTGTTTGCCGAAGCGGTTGAGTACGAACAAAACTATAGCGACGGCAGACATTACACCTGCACTGAGGGGGAAACGTTATTAGAACTACTCGACCGCAAGGAGGAAATTATTGCCAACCATGAAAAGGCGATCGCAAAGGAAAAAGATAAATCACTCCCCAATCGAGCTTTGGCTGATTTACTTTCTTCAGTCTTAGATGAGGAAGATGATGAGCAACTCTACTTGGCTTGTCATTTGTAAGGCTTAATTGTGGCAATTTTTCTGTCACCACAGATTGGGAAGTTAGTTACAGCACTTTACTAAAGTATCGTAGGAGTAGATGATTTGAAGCTAAAGCACCGGAGTTTTACCACGGCAAAAACTTGCTAAAATCGAGGTAAAATTCGATGCGAGGTGCGCCGATCGCAAGAACGTCAGCAGAGGTTATCAACCCGGTTTGTTCACCCAAGTATTTATCATTCGCAACCCAATAGAAATAGAAAGCCGGTTTCTCGTTTTCTCTCTCCATTCCAACTGGCAATATTGAACGATCGCGCTTCTTTATGCAAGTGAAAAATTCCCCCTCCTCTCATTCCTCCCATCAAAACCGATAATTTCGCGCCAAATACTCTACCGCAATGAATTGGCGATGAACGAATCTTCTCCTATTTATCTCGATTACCACGCCACCACGCCAGTGGATCCGCGAGTGGCGGCGCAAAACGGTTCGCAGGGAGTGGGCGCGCTGGTCCTCAAAAAAGGATATCCCCTCAAACCGATTTGCTATGGCGGGGGACATCAAAACGGGATGCGGCCCGGCACTTTAAACGTTCCGGGAATTGTCGGGTTGGGGGAAGCTTGTCGCCTGCGCCGATTGGAAATGGCGGAAGACGAGGAAAATATCCGGAAATTGCGGGATAAAATGCACGGACTCCTACTTGACAAAATGGCCGGTTTGTTTATTAATGGGGATATAGAGCATCGGTTAGCGGGCAATCTGCATGTTTCGATTCCGGATATTCCCAACAGCGCTACTATCGCCCGCATCCGCGCTCGAGTCGCCATCTCTACTGGCGCGGCTTGTTCGTCTGGAATAGAAACGCCGTCTCATGTTTTGCGGGCGTTGGGCTTACCGGCGTCGGTGATGGCGGGGGCGCTGCGAATCGGGCTGGGAAAATTTACCACCGCCTCGGATGTCGATCGCGCGGCGGACATTTTGGCGATCGCCGCCCGTCAGACCCGCGAAGTCATGGCGCTGTAGCTCAACTGCACCTCAAACGCAGCTAATAGGGATTTCACTCCGGGCGATCGGCGCAGGTTGTGCCCCGCCGACCCTAGGCCGCCAAAATTTTTCTCAAATTGCCGATTGCTTATTTTTAATAAACAACATAGCTTAACAAAGCTTAATCAAGAATCAGCGTCAACGCAAAACGCCAAAACCATGACGACTCAAGGACTACTTGACTTTGGATCCACTTGCGTTTTCTGTGGTGTCGTTCCGAAAAGCAGTGTTTTTACGGAGAATTGGCAAAAATCGGCAGATTTATATGAGGCTCTGCGAGTTTGCCCCGTGTAAACACGCAAAAGTTCGGTAAAACTACGGAGTTATTGCAGAAAGCTGCGTAAAATACAGCCGTAGATTTACGGAAAATGCCGAGCCAATCCCGGAAAAAACCTACGTAAAAATACTGAGGACGGGGTTTGTATAAAAAGACTAAAATATTAGAAGAAACATGCTATAGTTTCCAAAAAGCTGAAACCGTCGGAGAGGGTTCTGCCATGACCAATTGTTGCATGAAAAGCGAAAAAAAGCAAGGCTGCCAAGTTGGTCAGAAGTTTGGGAGCGATTGCTTGCTAAGTCAAGCAAGGAATCACCCCGATCCCGAGGGTTGGCAGAGCAGGCGGTTTTCTCCAGCGATGGATCCCTGGGTAGGGTTCCGGGCGATCGCCGATGGAAAAAGGCAAGGCGAAGGCAGGAGAAAGTCCCCTGGCAGCGGGCCTGGCGGGAAACGGATCCAGTTACTCGGAAGTAGCAGGGGAAGACCATCGAAAAACCAGGGCATAGCGGAAGAACCGGAAGTATATTTCAATCTTTCTCAAAAGGAGGATTGGAAATCACCCCCCTGATGCCAGGGCATAAAACTAAAAATGGGCTTCTACACTTCCTCCGTGGGGAGGAACGCAATGGTGGAGAGATTTTATAAAATGAAATCATATCCGCAGAAAAAGCAGCGTATCCGACCCATTCACCTACTCAACGGAAAAGAAGAAAACCCATCTTGTTCCCACAAAAAGGCAGACAAATTGCCAAAAACCCCATGCACAAACACCTAAATAGGTGAGTGTTATCAATTACCTCAATGAAATCAGGAGTTAACGAAGAATGCTTTCCAACCAATCCAGATGCACCTACAGGCATCTACAGAAATCACTCATCCGGCTTTCCATCGCCCTCGGTGTGGGAATGGGAATCAGTACCAGCGTCAGCGGTGGGGTAGCAGCTAGAACCCCCCAGATGCGATCGCAGGACTCCTCCGCCAATGGGGTGCTGGTGGCAGAAGCCTTTAACCCGCCCGAACGCGGAGCACCGCCGCGCACCACCGAAGGAGGGACCCGAGGCTGCGGCACATACACCCCCGGGCAAAAACCCCTAACCGCGCTGACCCCAGGGAATGCCATGCCCCTGACCCTAAAAGAGCATCCCACCTGGTATTGGTACGTTCCGCCCTCAGACTCGAGAACGCTAGAATTTACTCTACTCGATGAAAAAGACGAAGAAATAATTTACCAAACCAACCTGCCGGTGCCGGCAGAAGGGGGCATAGTCAGCCACAGCTTACCCGCCGATGTTGCAGCGCCCCTCGAAAAAGGGCAAACTTACCATTGGTACTTGGCGATGATATGCAATCCCGAAGATCGCACCGGCGATATGGTAGTCGATGGGTGGATCGAGCGGATTGCCCCCGATCGCGCCCTTGTCACCCAACTGGAGAATGCCCCCAAAGGCGATCGCGCCTTTGTTTATGCCCGCCAAGGGATATGGCACGATGCCCTGCACGCCTTCGCCCAATTGCGGCAGACGAATCCAGACTCTCCCCTCATTGTCAGCCAATGGCAAGAGTTTCTGAACTCCGTCGAACTTGGCGAGTTCACCAGCGAACCGTTTATCGAAGCCACTGAAATCAGTCAGGAGTAACATGACGATCGCCTCACGGGTCCAAACAACCAGTGCCCTACTTGCAGCCATATGCAGCGCCGCAACCCTGGCACCCGCGCCACTGCGCGCGCAACCCATCGTTCCCGCCGCCGATGGCACGGATACCCAAGTCACCCGTGACGGCGATCGCTTCACCATTGAAGGGGGAACCCCCTCCCAGAACAACACCAACCTGTTCCACAGCTTCGAGCAATTTAACCTCGACCCGGGGCAAACCGCCGACTTTCGCGCCAATCCCCAACTGCTCAACATCTTTTCCCGCGTCGTCGGCGGCGACCCCTCCGTAATTAACGGTCTGCTAGAAATCACCGGGGGCAATCCCAACCTCTACTTAATCAACCCAGCCGGCATCATCTTCGGCCCGCAAGCCCAATTAAACGTTCCCGCCTCCTTTTTTGCCACCACCGCCAACCGGATCGGCTTCGATAACGATACCTGGTTGGAAGTCTCCAACGACAATACCTATAGCGACCTAATCGGCACCCCCAACCGCTTTGAATTTACCCTCACCGACGGGGGAAGCATTGCCAACGCCGGGGATTTAGCCGTTCCCGAGGGAGAAAACTTAGCCTTGCTTGGCGCGAGTGTGATGAATAGCGGCACCTTATCCGCCCCAGGCGGCACGATCGCCATTGCAGCAGTGCCCGCAGAAAATCGGGTCCGCCTCACCCAAGAGGGGATGCTGCTGAGTTTGGAAATCGAGCCAACCCCGGACATGCGCCGCAGCAATAGCCTCTCCCCCCTGGAATTGCCCCAACTGCTCACCGAAGGCCAGACCGGCGTCACCCACGCCCAAAACGTTACCTTGAATGAGGATGGCACCGTCAGCCTCACCGGTTCTGGGTTAAACGTCCCCGTCACCGAAGGCGTTGCCCTGATATCCGGCAGCCTCTCCGTCGCCACCCCCGAAACCAGCGATCGCCGCGCCCCAACCCCTCCCCCCAGGGTGCAAATTTTCGGCAGCAAAATCGGCATCTCCGATGCCACCATTGACGCCTCCTCAACCAATGGCGGCGGCATCATTCAGATAGGCGGCGATTTCCCCGGCGAAACGCGCGTCCCCGAAGCCCAACGCACCTTTATCAGCGCCGATACCACCCTCCGAGCCAACGACTTGGGATCCGACACCAGCAGCGAAACCCCCACCGAAGGCGGGCGCGTGCTGGTTTGGGCCGATGAAGTCACCGCCTTTAACGGCGCGATCGAAGCCCGAGGCAGCGAACTGAGCAATAGCAATGGCGGATGGGTGGAAGTTTCCGGCAAACAATATCTGATATTTAACGGCACCGTAGATGTCAGCGCCCCCAATGGCAGTTGGGGAACCCTCCTCATCGACCCCATCAATATCCTCATCTCCAACGACACCAGCACCCCAGGGGTCGAAACCTCCTTACCCGAAATTTTCGCCGGCGATTTCTCCGCAGAAGATACCCTCACTATCAATGCCGCTACCCTGGAAAATCAAGCCGGCAATATCGTTCTGGAAGCCACCAACGATATCACCATCGACAATGGCGTTTCTCTCAACTTCGTCCCCGCCGAGGGGTCGATTACCTTCCGCGCCGATGCCGGCACCGCCGATGGCGTCGGTTCCTTTTCAATGGATCCCAAGGAAACCATCGCTGCCCCGGGTCGCAATCTCAGCATCTTCGGCGCGAGCATTACCGTGGGAACCCTCGACACCTCTGCCGATGGCAATGGCGGCGCAATCTCCCTGATCGCTTCCGACGCGCTTACCGTTGGCGAGCTAATTTCTAAATCTACGAATTCCGGAAATGCCGGAAATATTACTCTCACGATAGAGGGCAGCGGGGATATTGACGTCAATTCGGCTACTATCGATGCCAGTTCTGAGTCCGGCGATGGCGGCGCGATTTCTATTTCCACCACTGACGGCAATATCACTACCGACAATCTCAACTCGGCGGCTTTAAATGCCGGAAACGCCGGTGAGATTACCCTCACCGTAGAAGGCACCGGGGATATCGACACTCACCCCTCTACCGTTAATGCCAGTTCTGAGTCCGGCAATGGCGGCGCAATTTCTATTTCCACCACTGACGGCAATATCACTACCGGCGATCTCAACTCGGCGGCTTTAAATGCCGGAAATGCCGGGGATATCGCTGTCACCATAGCGGGCAGCGGGAATATCGACACTCACCCCTCTACCGTTAATGCCAGTTCTGAGTCCGGCAATGGCGGCGCAATCTCCCTTTCCACTGCTGACGGCAATCTGGTGATTCGCGACTTAAACTCTAGCGCTAGCAATGCCGGCAACGGCGGCGATATCACCCTCTCTGTGGGCGGATCCGGTTCCATAGATTCTCATCCCGGTACCTTAGACTCCACCTCAGACAGCGGAAATGGCGGTACTGTGGACGTCACCACCCGGGGCGGCGACGTTACCACCGGAGACCTGGACTCCGCCGGCTCGAATTCCACTGTGGGCGCGATCGCCATAGACGCCAGCAGTGGCACGGTGACGATTCAAGGCACGGTGAACACCATCGACCTCACCGTGCGAGCCAATGGTATTGGATTTAAAGGCGGCGATGGCTCGATCCAAGGCACCGGCAACCTGGTTTTGGAACCTGGGGTGCCAGAACTCGATATTGGGCTTTCCTCCTCATCGAATGGCAACCCCACCTTGAATTTGGGCGATCGCGATTTAGGGGCGATCGCTGAAGGGTTTAGTCTCATCACCATCGGTCGCCCTGACGGCACCGGCACTCTCTCTCTCCACGAAAATGCTACCTTTAATGCCCCCGTCACCCTCGCCGGCGGCACAACGCTCATTGGCCCAAACCGCGATACGACCTGGACGCTCTCCGGCACTAACGCCGGCACCCTCAGCGGTTATCCCAATGGCCTAAACTTTGAAAATATCGAAAACCTCACTGGGGGCGATGCTAACGATACCTACGTCTTTAGTGACGGTGCCAGTCTCAGTGGCATAATTGACGCTCGCGGCGGTACCGATACCCTGGATTATTCTAACTACACCACTGCGGTTTCGATTAATTTGGACGACAATACCGCTACGGGTACCGCAGGGGTTTTCAATATCGAAACGGCGATCGAACCCCCAGTCTCTACTTCACCCACCTCTCCCGAGGATTCCTCTGACCCGGAACCTACAGAAGACACCGATTCTCCCACCGAGGACACCGATTCTCCCACCGAGGACACCGATTCTCCCACCGAGGACACCGATTCTCCCACCGAGGAGAACCGCACTCCCACCGAGGAGAACCGCACTCCCACCGAAGACACCAGCACTCCCACAGAAGACAACGCCATCGATTCCCCATCGGCGAGGGAAGACGATCGCAATTCTGGGGCAGAAACGCCATCCTCGGACAATTCAGAGACGCCACCCTCAAACGGGGAGGCCACCGCAAGCCCCTCTCTACCACCCCTCCCTGCGGATCCCCCCCCAACCCCGGTGGAATCGGCTCCCATTCCCATAGATAACTCCACTCCGTCAGCTACCCCAAATCCCAGTCCCCAACCTTCCGCGATCTCCCAGACGCCGGAGACCCCGGGAACGGAAAACACCCCCACCAGTCCCCAACCTTCCGCGATCTCCCAGATGCCGGAGGCCCCGGGAACGGAAAACACCCCCACCAATTCCCAATCTCCCGCGATCGCCCAGATGCCGGAGACCCCGGGAACGGAAAACACCACTGCGAGTTCCGAAACCCCAGCGATCGACCAGATGCCGGAGACCTCATCTCCCGCGATCGCCCAGACGCCGGAGACCCCGGGAACGGAAAACACCCCCACCAATTCCCAATCTCCCGCGATCGCCCAGACGCCGGAGACCCCGGGAACGGAAAACACCACTGCGAGTTCCGAAACCCCAGCGATCGACCAGACGCCGGCGATCGCGCCGGAATCTGTTACCCCAGATTTACCCTCGCCAGCGGTATCCGATGCACCCTCCATCCCCAGCACTCTACCTACCGCATTGGTAGTAACCCCCATTCAGCTTAATGCCGAGGATAGAGAAGTGACTCTCCTCCCCACGGACATTGGGAGCGGTTTAGGAAGGCCATCCCCCTCCGAGCAAGTCGATTCTCCGGCGTCTGAGGAAAACAGTACAAATGGAAGTCCAGAGGGTACGCCGCCGATTTCCAACCCGGGAAGTCCAACCGGACTGGAGGGGGAAGAGGCGATCGCTTTGCCCTCAGGGATTTCATCGTCAAGCGCCCGGGCCTCGAACCCGAGTGAGTCGGCAAATGTTGTCACTCCAAATGTGGAGGTCAATATTTCCGAAACGGCGGCATCTTCTACTGCAGTGGGATCGCAGAACTCCACTTCTGCACGGACGATGCCCTCGTCGAATGGAGGAGGAAATAGAACGATGCCATCGGCGCAAGCGGCGCAAGAGGCGATCGGGGAAAATGCGATCGGCGATACATCGGCTTCTCCAGTATCGGATCCTTTGGCACAAGAGCAGATGGTGCAGGTGGCAAGTCCCAATGAAGTCTCTACCCTTTTGGATCGCGGAGAGATTTCCCGGGCCGTGGAAGTGGGCGATCGCTTATTTAGCGAAGAATTTCAGACTCACTTGGGAGTCTCGTCAACGGTGCCTTACCTGTCATTTTCTCAAATCCAAAACAAGCAGCGCCAGATGGGAATCACCCGAGGCACGCGATCGGCATTAGTTTATCTGTTTCTGCGAGACCAACAACTCGATCTCGTCTTAGTGCCCTCCGAAGGTGAACCCATTTACAAAAGTATTTCTTCCGTTTCTAAAGAAGCCCTGCGGCAACAAGTCATCCGATTCCAGCAGGAAATTGCTAATCCCACCAAACGCCGAACCACCAGTTATTTGGCCTCCTCGCAACAGTTATATCAGTGGCTCATCGCGCCGTTAGAACCGGATTTGCAAAGGTTAGAAATCGAAACTCTGATTTGGAGCGTAGATGCCGGGTTGCGGACGGTTCCAATTGCAGCGTTACATGACGGCGAGCGGTTTTTGGTGGAGAAGTACAATCTCAGTGTAGTGCCCAGTTTGCATTTAACCCAAATCACTCATGGCAACGTGACAGATGCCTCGGTATTGGCAATGGGTCTGTCTGAATTTCCCGATAAATATCCTTTACCTGCAGTGCCACTAGAAGTGGAAACCATTGTGGACAAGTTATGGCCGGGAAAAGCTTTTTTGAATGATGAGTCAACCTTAGAAAATTTAAAGCGTCAACGACAAGAAGGGGAATTTGGAATTATTCATATTGCCACTCACGGACAATTTCAGTCCGGGGATGAGGACAATTCCTATTTGCAGTTATGGGATCGGCAAATCTCCCTGGATGTCATGCGGGAATTTGAATGGAACGACCCGCCGGTAGAATTGTTGGTTTTGAGTGCTTGTCGCACGGCAATCGGTGATGTAGAAGCGGAATATGGATTTGCCGGATTAGCGGTACAGACGGGGGTGAAATCCGCTCTCGCTAGTTTGTGGTACGCCAACGATATTGCAACGGTAGGATTGATGAGCGAATTTTACCAGCATCTGCGCGGCACTCCGCTGAAGGCGGCGGCGTTGCGACAGGCACAAATAGCGATGATTCGCGGAGAATTGCGGGTGGTCAATAATTCCGTGAGTGGTAGTTTCGGGGAAATAGCATTGCCTGCGGATATGAAGTGGAGCGGCGATCGCGAATTAAGTCATCCTTATTATTGGGCGGGGTTTACAATGATTGGTAGTCCTTGGTAAGAAGAAACTATGGCGAAATTTTTCCCTCGTTATTAGGCGGATCCTAGTAACCTCGTAATTGAGGCTATACCTCCGAATATTCTATTTGATATGATGTCCGGTCGAACCCAAATAAAAAGCGGGGGATTGACATCGCGCCTAATCGCCTTGCGGACAAGGTATAGCCGTCTTTGGGTATGGCAACGCTTAACCCCAAAGGCGAACTAATCCTTCTTGCAACTATTCCGCCGGACAGGATTTTGAGTGGGTTGATTTCTTAATTTTTTAATTCTTATGAAAGGGTGGAAAAAAATAAGCAAAGTTATTTGGAAAAAGCGCCGATTGGCAATTTTGGCTCCCACTGTAGCCGGATTCGTGATTTTGTTGCGGATGGCAGGGTTGTTGCAGGTGTTAGAATTATCGGCATTAGATCGATTATTTCTCATGCGCCCCGTGGAAGAACCGGACTCGCGAATTGTGATTGTGGGCATCGATGAAGAAGATTTAAACGCTCTGGGAACCTGGCCGATTCCGGATATAATTCTCGCACAATTATTGCAAAAAATAAAGCAGCAAGAACCAAGGGCGATCGGATTGGATATTTATCGGGATTTGCCAGTACCCCCCGGATATGAAGAGTTAGTGCAAGTCTTCGAGACGACGCCGAATTTGATCGGGATTCGCAAAGTTGTCGGAGACGATACACAGCACGCGATCGCGCCACCACCGATTCTGGAAAGTCTCGGTCAAGTCAGTGCTAATGATTTTCCTTGGGATGTGGATAGTAAAATTCGACGGTTTTTGTTGTATTTGGAAGATGAGGAGGGGAATACGGTCTTTAGTTTGGGGTTTAGGTTGGCAATGATTTATCTGGAAGCAGAAGGCATCAAACCCCAAATGAAAGACGAGATTAAAATTCAGTTAGGAAAAGCGGTTTTTTCTCCATTCGAGGCAAATGATGGTGGCTATGTGGGGGCGGAAGACGGTGGATATCAAGAATTATTGAACTATCGCGGCCCACAACAAAGTTTTACCATCGTGTCTTTGATGGATGTATTGGAAGAGCGGGTTGCACCGGATTTAATGCGCGATCGCATTGTTTTTATTGGCTCTACCGCTACCAGTTTAAAAGACTACTTGCTAACTCCTTATAGTACCACATTATTCGGCATTCCACAACCAATGGCAGGGGTAGAAATTCACGCCAATATTACCAGTCAGTTTATCAGTGGGGCATTAGAAGGAAGACCGACCATCCAAACCTGGCCGGAAGGAATAGAGTGGGGGTGGATTTTGCTGTGGGCGGCGATCGGTACCACCTTCACCTGTCGCTGGCGAGATGTGAAAGGTTTACCCCACATTTCCTTTTCGCGCACTACGGCGAGAATGTCTTTGGCCAGTGCGATATTAATTGGGATTTGTTACGCGGCTTTTATCCTGGCATGGTGGATTCCCCTGGTTCCGCCCCTGATGGCGTTAAGCGGCGCGGCGATCGCCACCATCGTTTATACCCTCGTGGAAAAATTAAAACTCTCTTACAAGCAAATTGAAGAATATTCGCGCACGTTAGAAATTAAAGTCGAAGAACGCACCCACGAATTAAAACTCAAAAATGACCAATTAAAAGAAACCTTGCAACAGCTCAAAGCAGCGCAAACTCAAATGATTGCCCAAGAAAAACTGGCTTCCCTCGGGTCTTTAGCTGCCGGCATTGCCCACGAAATTAGAAATCCCCTCAATTTCGTGAATAACTTTGCCGGAATTTCGGTAGAATTAACAGAAGAGGTAATCGAAGAATTGGAAAATCAGGCGGAAAATTTAGCCGCCGAAGATGTAGAATATATGAACGAAACTTTAACGGATTTAAAGGATAGCGTGGCAGATATCAAGCACCACGGAGAACGGATCGAAAAAATTGTGGAAGGAATGTTGTTGCTGTCCCATTCCGACTCGGGAACGCGATCTCCCACGGATTTGAATGGATTATTAGACGAAGCGATTCAACTGGCATATCATCGGGTGTTCGCGCAAGATTCCAGTTTTGAAATTGCGATCGCCACTGACTATCAGGAGGCGATCGGCGAAGTGGAACTGGTGGCCCAGGATATGAACCGCGCCTTGCTTAATATTTTGAACAATGCATTCGATGCGGTTTACGAGAAGAAAAAAACCCTCGGATCCGAGTTCCATCCGCAACTGCAAGTCACCACCCGCCAGAGTGGCGATCGCCATTCCCCCCTCGACATCGAGATCCGCATTCGAGATAATGGTTCGGGTATCCCGGAAGACATTCGCGATAAAATATTCAATCCCTTTTTTACTACAAAACCCCCCGGCGAGGGAACCGGCTTGGGATTATCCCTAACCTACGAAACCATTGTCGGCGAACATGGCGGACAAATCCAAGTGGAAAGTCAACTGCACCAATATACCGAAGTCATTATCGCATTGCCGAAAATAATCGCTTAAAATAATCAATGATACTTTTTTTCAGGGTTAGCGGGAGAAACTAATGCCATCTAAAATTTTATTTGTAGATGATGAGCCGTCATTTGAAAAATTGATCCGGCGGCAATTTCGCAAACAAATTCGCGCCAAGGAATTTGAGTTTATATTTGCATCGAATGGAGTAGAAGCCTTAGAAATTCTGCAAGGCGATCGGCGGCATATCGACTTGACGATCACCGATATCAATATGCCCCAAATGAGCGGTCTCACTTTGCTCGAAAAAGTACACGATTTAGATCCTAACATCAAAACCGTGGTCTTGTCCGCCTACAGCGATATGAAAAATATTCGAACGGCGATGAACCAAGGCGCATTTGACTTTCTGACCAAACCGATCGACTTTCAGGATTTAGAAATTACCATCAATCGTGCCTTAGAGCAAGTTAAACAGATCCGACAAAACGAGGAACAACTGCGCGACGCCCAAACTCAACTGATTCAGAATGAAAAAATGTCCGCCCTGGGTGAGTTGGTGGCCGGTGTCGCTCACGAAATCAATAACCCCGTCGGGTTTATTGCCAGTAATATTGAAATTGCCGAAGACTACATTAAAAACCTGATCGAGGTGGTAAAATTTTACCAGCAGAATTTCCCCGATCCAGGAGCGGCAATTCTTGCCAAACTCGAAGAAGTCGATCTCCAATACATTATAAACGATATGCCGGAAGTGATAGACTCCATGCGGGAGGGCACCGATCGCATCTGCACCTTGAGCAATTCTCTGCGAACCTTTTCCCGTTCCGATACCAGAGCGAAAATCGCTTTTAATATCCACGAGGGAATTGACAGTACCTTGTTAATTTTAAAACATCGGCTAAAAGGAAATGAAAAACGTCCGCCGATTGAAATCAAAAAAGAATATAGCAATTTGTCCCCGGTGGTTTGCTACCCGGGACAACTCAATCAAGTATTTATGAATTTAATTGCCAATGCGATCGAAGCTTTGGATGAGGCCAGTGAGGGTCGCAATTGGGAAGAAATTCTGGAAAATCCGAATATCATTACTATTCGCACTTATGCCCGCGAAGATAACGAACGGGTCGTCATTTCCATCTCCGACAACGGGCCGGGAATGAGCGAAGCAGTGATGGAGCAAATCTTTGAGTATTTATATACTACCAAACCCGTGGGCACGGGAACCGGATTGGGTTTATACATAAGTCATCAAATTGTGGTGGAAACACATGGGGGCAATTTATATTGCGTAAGCGAACCTCATCGCGGGGCTGAGTTTATCATCGAAATTCCGATGGAGCGATCGCAACCCCTGGTGTGAATCGACTCTATATCCACAGCAGCAGGGTTGCGCCTCAGAGGACGGGCAGGGAATCCCCTGTCCCTTCAAATCCCAGTAAAAATCCGAGTGCATTGCCATAACAGGTTAGCAATGCAAGCTCGGATAGTCTACCCTTGATGAGGAACGCTCGTACATCTAAGCGCGCATCTTTCACAACTTTATCCCATGTTGATGCAAAAGTCAACACTCTAGGCAAAATTTGTCCTCTCTTGCAGGCCCGTGGGATTTTAACGATATAACAATTGACAATAAATTATAAACGATTGGCAAATTGACAAGATGTAATTTTCTCAATCCTCCCAGAGGTTAACAAAACTTGATAAAGTCAGTTGCAAGAGAGTCCCGCAGTTTGGATGTTGAGTTCTATGTTTTTTTCTCGGTTGCGTTCCCTTGGCGTCTGCGTCAGTCCGGTGTTCGGGAGTTGGGTTTCGCTGTTGGAAAGACCCTTCTGGCGACGGGCGATCGCCCGGGGGTTGCTGACGGTGGCGATCGCCCTGGGGTGTATGTGCTTCCTCGGGACACCCATCGCGATCGCCGGCATTAACGACGATAACTTTGACGGCAATATCTACGCCCTCTATGGCGGCAATGGATCCTTGGTGCCCCCGAGAGTCTCCTTGGCCCAGTCTCTCGATCGCGACGATCGCGCCACAATTTTGGTGTACTACCTGGAAGACAGCAGCGACTGCAAGCAATTTGCGATCGTCGTGTCGCAAATTCAGTCCTTCTATGGTCGCGCCGCCGATATTATCCCCTGGAATGTGGATGCAATCCCCGTCAAACAGACCTACTCCCCCACCGAACCGGGCTATTATTACGAAGGCGTGGTGCCGCAAACCGTGGTTTTGGATAAATCCGGCAAGGTGGTTTACAACGGTGTGGGACAAGTACCCTATGAGGACGTCGATGATGTGTTGCGCGAGGTCTATGACTTATTGCCGCGATCGCAATCCGTCGAACTCAAGCGGCGTCCGCTCAATGAGGTCAATACTGAACTGACCCCTTAATCCCAAACTCCCCAACTTCACCCCGCAAAAAATTAAGAATTAAGAATTGAAAAATTCTTAATTCTTAATTTTTTAAGTTACATCAATACCGCTTTTTCCGAATTTTATGGGTTGACAAAAAAACCTCAATGTGGTATTGACATCGAATCCAGTCCCGAAAATCGCCACAAATCCTTGGGCTGCGAATGAATATCACTTCAAACTTCCGGAAAATTACTGATGCGTCTGTACCTTCACATCCGAAAAAATAAGGGAGTAGCTGTAAAAAAGTGGGAGATCGATGGTAAAAGGCGACATCGCGCCAAACCTTGCCATTGAATCGACTCCCTTCTATGAGTTGGAGCTGTCAGAGGAACTGGTCTGGTAACAGAGCATGTGTTGAAGTTCGACCCATGTCGCAAAGGCTGTTCTACAACCCCATGACACACTTCATTCGGTGGCGATCGCTCACCCAACAATTAAATAACTCATGGCTCTGTCTCTAGCGGGTGGCATCTACTAAACGATTGGTGTTAAAAAATAAGCATACCCAAAAAGGGGAAATAAACCCGTGTTTGATGCATTCGACAAGAACATGCATAACAAAAGGCTAGACATCCGCGCTCCACTTATTGCCCAGCTCAGTAGCGGCACTGGGATCGGCTCCCTGCGAGTGCTGGTTCTCCTAGCGCTCGATGGCCTCTCAATCGCTTTTGCGTGGCTATTAGCGGATGAACTGGGAACACCAGTTGGTTCGTTTCGTCTACTTTCTGCTAATGCCGAGCGCCCCGGCTTTTTACTGCCCATATTAGCGATCGCAATCGGCATGCTCGCCGCATCCGGACTCTACAGCACCGACGACCGACGGCGTGACTTCTTTAATCTGATTAAATCTCTCAGTTTGGCCCAGTGCGTTTTATTAATTATCGGCTATCTTTACGAGCCAGATGTTATCATCTCCCGCTCCACATTATTGTTGTCCTGGATATTTAGTCTGGCTTTTGTCCTCACCGAACGATTAATCCTGCATTTATCCATTATTTATCTGCGTCAAAAAGGCGCAATTCGACAACGGATTGGATTAATCTGTCAACCTAATGATATTGAACCCGCAACCAAATTTATCACCAAAGCCAAACAATATCTGATCTGCCATGTGGAAGAACTCTCCACCCGCGATCGCAACACCGATTGGTCCGAGATGATTGAAGGACTTCGCAAAAAACATGTGGGCGAAGTCTTTGTCTGTTCTACCCTCTCGGTGAAAGAACAAATTTATCTCTACTGGGAATTGAAGCGCGCCGGAATCCACTTACGGATTGTTCCCCTCGGTTTAGAACTACCCATTCAGTGGAGCGAAATCAAAATGGTCAATGGCATCCCCAGCATGAGGTTTCGTTCCCCGCCGATTATTGGAGGAGATTATTGGATCAAACGCAGCTTCGACCTGATCGCCGCCACGATTCTTCTGATTCTATTCAGCCCGCTCTTAATCGGATTGGCGATCGCCATCAAACTCGACTCTCCAGGCCCGATATTTTACAAACAAACCCGCGTCGGTCTCAAAGGCAGACATTTCAAAGTCTGGAAGTTCCGCACGATGGTCACCAATGCAGAAGAGTTACAAAAAGAACTCGAAGCCAAAAACGAAATGAAAGGCGGCGTCATGTTCAAAATGAAAGACGACCCCCGAATTACCCGCGTGGGTAAATTTATTCGTCGCTATAGTTTAGATGAGATTCCGCAAATTCTCAACGTCTTAAACGGCGAAATGAGTTTAGTCGGTCCTCGTCCTTTCCCCTTGCGCGACGTGGCTCACTTTGACGAACATCACTTTATGCGCCATGAAGTATTGCCCGGAATCACCGGACTCTGGCAAGTCTCGGGACGTTCTGATGTCGTCGATTTTGACGATGTATTCCGTCTCGATATGACCTACATCCAAAACTGGTCGGTCTCCCTAGATTTTCAGATTTTGTTCCAAACCGTGAAAGTTGTCTTGGCAAAAGAAGGAGCGTATTAGAAGTCCTTTATCATTTGTCATTTGTCCTTCGTCATTGGTCATTTGTCATTGACCAATTACGCCTGGGGTTGCTGACAAATCCAGTTTGCGGCATCGGCTAAATCCGACGCCAGATAATCCGGGTGGGTGTGGTGTTGATAGTCCCCCCGGTAGACGCGATCGCCGTAGCCGGTTTTAACTAAAATGCCCCGACAGCCCGCATTATGGGCCAGATCCACATCCGTCGCCTTATCCCCCACCATAAAACTGCGGCGCACATCGAGATCCTGTTCCCAAGCCGCCGCCACCAACATGCCCGTATTCGGTTTGCGCCAAGTGCTCCAGCGGGTAAATTCTGGGGTTTTGCCTCCTTCCGGAGGGCTGAGATAGGGACAAAAATAGAGCGCGTCCAACCGCGCGCCGGCTTCAGCGGCGAGTAACTGACACAAACGCTCGTGCAATGCCTCCACATGAGCGATCGGGTAATATCCCCGCGCCGGACCGGATTGATTGGACACCAAACAACAAAAAAACTGGCGATCGTTCAATCGCCGCACGGCTACAGCCGCACCGGGAATTAAATGCAGGTCGTCCACCCGGTGGATATAACCCACTTCTTGATTGAGAACGCCGTCTCGGTCGAGGAATACTGCAGATTTCATAACCACAAAAAATGAAGAATTAAGAACTAAGAATTAAGAATTTTCTCAATTCTCAATTCTCAATTCTTGACCTTAATGCTAGCCGCCCCAAACCTTTTCCAAAACAGTTTTTGGGGAAATATCGGCCATATTGCCCGTCGGAGACGCGATCGGGATATAGCGATCGCCAGTTGGGAGCAACTTTGCCGGATCCGTCGGACCAAACAGAGCGATGGTGTAAGTTTGCACCGCCACCGCTAGGTGCATGGGGGCACTATCGGTACACAGCATCAGATTCGCAGCGGCGATCGCGGCAGCTAACTTGCCCACATCTGGGGGAGAAGTCACCTTCACACCCGGACAGGATCGAACCAACCGATCGCATAACCCTCGATCCGAGGGCCCTTGAACCAAAACCACCGGCAATTGGGGCTGACGTTCTTGAAGATCCGTAATAATCTCCTGCCAATTCTGCGCCGGGTAGATTTTATCAAGTCCTTTTGCTTGCGAGAGTTCGCTCGCGCCGCCGTGGATCAGGATGTAGCCACTTTCTTTTACCCCCAGTCGTTCCTGTTCCTCCTCCGCCCATCGCAGATCCTCCTTGAGCAACGTCACCGACAGTTCGGGACAAGGAGTGGTAATCCCGAACCCTTGCAGCAAGTCGTGGTACATAGAAGCCGCGTACTGGTCGGGATTCAGGGGTACCGGGTTAGTCAGGAAAAACGAAGGAGAAGTGCCGGCATAGCCGATCCGGGTCGGGATTCCGGTTAGCCAGAGCAACAAGCCGATCGCCGGGCGCTGTCCGAGGGATAAAACCGCATCGTATTCGCGATCGCGCATGATGCCAAGTAAATTGCCCCAATCAGCCAATCCGTTGCGATCCTTAAAATCGAACGGAAGCACCTGTAGGGACTTGTCATGGAATAACTTGCACACTCGGTAGGCACCTTTCGACCGAGGCTCCACAATAACATCTATCTGTGCGTTGGGATAAAACCGTTTGAGGTCATCCAACGTCGGGAAAAACAAAATTTGGTCGCCAATTCCGCCAGGGACAAGGGCCAGTATTCGCATCTCGATGGATTGTGCTTACTGAACAAATTTATTGTACGCGAAGATATACCTAATGCGATGATGAATGCAAAATCTACCCTCTAGCAGCTTTCCCTTCCAGCCTGCCAATGGCATCGCCGCTCATCATCGCCAACTAATACATCGGCTAATACAATAGCCCCAGTTTACTGATTCTGAAACAATAGGTAGTGTTTTTGCCAGTCTATGCAAGCGGGGGTGGCCGTAGCGCCGATTTATTACCACATATTTCTCATTTTGTCAACCCCATTGCCGGGAATTTTGACCCTTTCTTCGATTTTCTTTAGGCGTCAGCCCACGCGAAGCGCCACCCCCAAACCACCATCGACCACCAACTTTAGGAAAACAACCGTGCATTTATTGATTCCAGCAGCCGGGATGGGACGGCGAATGGGCAGCAACCGCAACAAATTGCTCCTGACCTTACTCGAACAACCTCTGATCGCTTGGACCCTTAAAGCCGCCAATACATCGGAGCAAATTACCTGGATCGGCATCATCGGCCAACCAGCAGATTGGCCCGCATTTAAAGCCATTCTCGCCAGCCATCCCCTCACCAAACCCCTCGAATTCATTCAAGGAGGAACCACCCGCCAAGAATCCGTCTATAACGGCTTGCAGTCCCTCCCCCAAAACGCAACCCAAGTGTTAATTCACGATGGCGCGCGCTGTTTGGCCACCCCAAACCTATTCGATCGCTGCGCTCAACGCCTGCGCCACTCTCCCGGACTGATTGCGGCTATCCCCGTCAAAGACACCATTAAAATCGTCGCCGATCGCTCTAACCTGATTCAACAAACCCCCGATCGCCGACAACTATGGGCCGCCCAAACCCCCCAGGGATTTAACGTAGCGCAACTCAAACACTGCCACGACAAAGCCCGCCAACTTGCCTGGGAAGTCACCGACGATGCCGCATTATTTGAAAAATGCAGCCTACCAGTGGAAATCGTCCCCGGGGAAGAAACCAACCTGAAAGTTACCACCCCAATGGATTTAGCGATCGCCGAATTTATCCTCAGACAGCGGCTTTAACCCCAATCACTCTCCGGTGGGCATTGCCCACCCTACCCCATCCTTTGTAGGATTTCGCGAATCACCGACACATCCGCCGCATCAGGCGCGATCTCCAAATAACTCTCTAAATCCTGACGCGCCTGCGTCCAGCGACGGCTTTGATAGTACAGCAATCCGCGATCGCGCAAATTCACCGCCGAATCCGGAAATATCAACAAAATCCGCTCGATCGCCGCCAGACAGCGTTTCGCATCGCTCCCCTGTAGGTAAATTATTTTCAAATTCGTCAGCATCCGCACCAAAAACCCCTTGGGCGCGATCGGTTTTAAAAACTCCGGTTGCAGCGTCACCGACTGACCGTAAATCTGACTCAAACGCTGCTCGCAATCTTGCGGAAACATCACCTCCCCGCCATTAAACGCATCCACAAAAATGCCAATCTCCTCCACATCCGGGCGCATCAGAAAATGTCCCGGCATTCCAATGCCCACCATTGGAAACTCCAACCGCCGCGCGATTTCCAGATACACCAAAGACAAGGTAATCGGAATTCCGGTGCGGCGATCGATGACTCGATTCAGAAAGCTATTGTCCGGGTTGTAGTAATCCGACGTATTGCCCGTAAACCCCAAATCTTCATAGAGATATTGGTTCATCGCCTGCACGATTCGCAAAGGGTAGCGTTCCTCGGGCAAGCGATCGCCCACCTCCGCCGCCATCGTATCCAAAGCATTGAGATATTCTGCCGGATCCAGTTCCGCATACTCTTCTTGTGCAATGTAGAGCGCTGCCTTTGCTAAATCGATTTGCTCCTCGGGTTGATGAATTTCTCGATAAAAATATTGCCGCGCTAAGGGAAAGTCCATAGTATCTCGGTGCTGGTGCGATTTTTCGACTCACGACGCTTGGCTGCGCCCATCCTATGAGAAGATAGCAAAGAATCGATATGTTCTGGCTAATTTCCGGGCATCTACCAGGCACGCCTCTCGCACCCGGGGAAGTGAATGTCCCTCCCCAAAGGCGCGACGCCACTGTGTTTCCCCACCCCCAAACTTCCCCTGTTATGGATATTTCTACGTTAACCTTAGGGTTTCAATTTACTTCCCCCGGTCCGGAAATTGTCGATATCGGACTGGTAACTATCCGTTGGTACGGGTTGTTAATTGCCGGCGCTGTACTCATCGGCGTCACTCTTTCCCAATATCTCGCTCAGCGCCGAGGCGTCAGACCCGAGTTACTCGGGGATTTAATCTTCTGGTTGGTGTTGGCGGCAATTCCGGGGGCGCGCATTTATTACGTTTTGTTTCAGTGGCCGATCTACGCCGACGACCTCAGCCAAATTTTTGCCATTTGGAAAGGGGGAATTGCCATTCACGGAGCCATCATCGCCGGGGCGATCGCTACCGCCATTTTTGCCCGGGTGCAAAACATCTCTTTTTGGCAACTGGCAGACTTGGTGGCTCCTTCCGTCATTTTGGGTCAGGCGATCGGACGGTGGGGCAATTTCTTCAATTCCGAAGCCTTTGGCGGACCGACGGATTTGCCCTGGAAACTCTACATTCCACCCCAATCTCGTCCCCCCGCCTATATGCAATTTGAATACTTTCATCCCACTTTTCTTTATGAGTCTCTGTGGAATTTAATGGTGTTCGCCTTGTTGTTATTTTTATTTTTTAGAGATTTGAAAGGAAAACCAAATTTGAAAGTCGGTACGTTATTTTTAACCTATTTGGTCGCCTATAGTTTGGGGCGATTGTCGATTGAAGGATTGCGAACCGATAGTTTAATGCTCGGGCCGTTGCGAATTGCCCAGTTAGTCAGTTTAGCAGGAATCGCCTTGGGATTGGCCGGGTTAGGGTGGCTTTATCTGTGGAAACGACCCTTGCCCGATGTGGTCTCCAGGCGCGATCGCTCCTCTGGCTCTTCCTAACCTTTATCGCCAAAAAAAAAGAAAACCCTAGAACGAATTCTAGGGTTTAACCAGGGTGCATCTACCACTTTTTTATCTACGAGTCCCCTCGGTTGCATCCGGAAGTCTTAGGTAAATTAACACAAGAATTTTCATGTCTGAAGCAGCAACTCAAACTAACCCGAAAGCGGGTCTTTTTCCCCTCGCACCTGCCGTTTACATTGTCGGTGCAGGACCAGGGGATCCGGATTTACTCACCGTCAAGGCACAGAAAATCCTGGCGCAAGCTGATGCGATTCTCTATGCGGACTCCTTAGTGCCAAAACAAATCTTGCACGGAGTACGCCCGGATGCAGAGTTAATTCCCACCGGGAATAAAACTCTGGAAGACATTTTGCCGCTGATGATTGCCAAGGTGAACGCCGGTGAGTCGGTGGTTCGCCTCCACTCTGGGGATCCGACCCTCTACGGTGCGGTTTACGAGCAAATGGAAGCTTTAGCTCTCGCGCAGATTCCGTTTGAGATTATTCCCGGGATTAGTGCATTTCAAGCAGCGGCGGCGAAACTCAATGTGGAACTGACTGTGCCTCAATTGGTGCAGACGATTATTCTGACTCGCATCAGCGGGCGGGCCTCATCGGTTCCGGAAGCTGAAGAATTGGCAGGATTGGCGGCGCATAAAGCCAGTTTGTGTTTGTATCTGAGCGCCCGCCACGTGGAACGGGCACAGGAAAAGCTGATGCAGCATTATCCGGCAGATTTAGCGATCGCCATCTGCTATCGCGTGGGATGGCCCGATGAAAAAATTCTGCTGGTACCTTTGGAAGAAATGGCGGCAGTGACTCACCGGGAACATTTGATTCGCACCACCATGTATTTGATTAGTCCAGCTTTGGCCGATCGCGGCTCTGAAGGGGCGATCGCGCCGAAAAAGCGATCGCGTCTGTACCATCCCGAACATCGCCATCTGTTTCGTCCCGGTCGCCCCCACAATGGCGATGCTCTCCAAAAGGCAGATCCCCAAACGGAGACGACGCGATAAACTGATCGCAAGTTTATGCCTCGGGTAAACAAGTCAATGTTAGACGAACAAGCAAAAAAAACAATCCTGCGAAAAATTCCCCACGGTCTTTATATCTGTGGGGTGAAGCATGAGGACAATCTCAACGGGTTTACCGCCAGTTGGGTGATGCAGTCTTCTTTCGATCCGCCGTTAGTGGTGAACTGCGTCAAGCGCGACTCTGGATCCCACGCGATGATCGAAGCTAGTGGCGTGTTTGCCCTCAGCGTCTTGGAAGCCGGCCAAAAGGATATCGCCCAAAAGTTCTTTAAGCCCCAAACTCGCGTGGGAAACAAGTTTGAGGATGTGGAGTTTTATGTGGGCCAAACCGGCTGTCCGATTATTTCCGATTCCCTCGGATATGTGGAATGCAAGGTGGTGGATGCAGTGAAAAAGGGCGATCACACCGTATTTATCGGCGAAGCGATCGCCGCAGGCGTCCACCGCGATGGCGAACCCCTCTTACTCGAAAGCACCGGCTGGAATTACGGTGGCTAGGGCGTCGGGGCACTCGCGCAGACCAACCGATCTGTGCGTAGCAACCAATCACAGAAAAACCCGGTTTCAACTCTGCTGTTGCTCAAACTGAAGCGACGCCCTCCCATGGTAGCAATGGCGTACCCTCTCTACCCCTTTGTTACCATTGTGAACCGATTTCCCAAACCCAATGACTGTGTGAATTATGCCTCTGATTAAAGTTCAAACTTCTGTATCCGCACCGGCAAAAGCTGACGTGGAAAACATGCTCAAGCAGCTTTCTGCAAACTTGGCTAAGCATCTGGGGAAACCGGAATCTTACGTGATGACGGCTTTTGAACCTGATGTGGCTATGACCTTTGCTGGCTCCCTCGACCCGGTTTGCTATGTGGAAATTAAAAGCGTCGGGACTATGGGGGGCGATCGCACCAAGTCCATGAGTCAGGACTTTTGCGGGCAGATTAGTCAAGCTCTCGCTGTCCCGGAAAATCGCATCTACATCGAGTTCTCTGATGCGAAAGGTTCTATGTGGGGCTGGAATGGCTCTACTTTTGGTTGAGGTTTAAAATGCTTTAAATCCTCTTTTCAGTCACCAGTGCGTTCGCTGGTGACTTTTTTGCCGAGTTTATACCGAACTTTTGTTAAATTTACCCTTGACAAAATTCGCCAATTTTGTTAATAAAAACCTTGGCAAATCGAGGCATACTTCTCTATTTTTATCCCCACAACAGCCCTGCTTGGCTTACCTTTTTTATCGGTATTTTTTGGCGTGAAAATCAATATAATATTTTTTAAAATAACCCAAAACAACTATCATTTTTAAAGTTAAACTATCCCCTAAAATCCGCCATTTTTCCACAAAACTCTCCAAGGTTTAACCTCAAAAATAAAAGACTCAACTCTCAATTTAAACCGAGTGTTTCCCCCGGCTTTTCTGTCATTAAAAGGAAAAAACCACCCCTCGCCTCCGAATTTGGGGCATGGAAAGCCGCCCAGTTTAGCTGTGGGGTCAAACCCCTCGCCCTCCCTGAACCGCAATTCCCTCAACCCAGAAAGCCAATGAAAAATTGCCGAAAAATATTTCCCCAACAAAACTCAACCCCCCGGGGGAGTTTCTTCTACCCCAGGTAAAAACCCATCTGGAACTAGCCCTCAACTTAGTGAATCTTTACAAACAGATTAGCTGTGATAGTATCTGAATGGTTTTAAACCCTAGATGTCTATCTATAGCTAGACTCTAGTCTTTTGGTGGTGGAGGAGAAATCCAGGAGTGCAAAATAATCGCATGTCAGCTTGGCAATTCAATCGTTATAGTCCGCGAAGTCAGCCGGAACCCCTACGAATAGGTGTAATCGGCGTGGGCAATATGGGACAGCACCATACCCGGGTGCTAAGTTTGTTAAAAGATATCGAGTTAGTCGGTGTTGCCGATATTAATGTCGAACGCGGACTCGATATTGCCAGCAAATATCGCATTCGCTTTTTTGAAGATTACCGCGACTTGCTTCCCCATGTGGACGCCGTTTGCGTCGCAGTTCCCACCCGAGTGCATCACTCGGTGGGCATGACTTGCCTCCAATCGGGAGTCCATGTCTTGATCGAAAAACCCATTGCGGCAAGCATTTCTGAGGCGGAATCCCTGGTGAATACCGCTGCAGAGTCGGGCTGTATCTTGCAAGTCGGTCATATCGAACGCTTCAATCCCGCATTCCAAGAACTGAGTAAAGTTCTCAAAACCGAACCCGTTCTAGCCCTCGAGGCCCATCGCATGAGTCCCTACTCTAATCGCGCTAACGATGTTTCGGTGGTCCTGGATCTGATGATTCACGATATTGACCTGTTGTTGGAATTAGCCGCCGCGCCAGTGGTCCGACTCACCTCAAGTGGCAGTTGTGCCTGCAAAAATGACCCCGATCGCAATTCCTATCTCGACTACGTGACGGCAACTTTGGGCTTTGCGAATGGAGTAGTCGCAACCCTGACTGCTAGTAAGGTGACTCATCGCAAACTTCGCCGGATTGTCGCCCATTGCAAAAATTCTTTAACTGAGGCGGATTTCCTCAACAATGAAATTCTAATTCATCGGCAAACTACGGCAAATTACATGACCGAATACGGTCAGGTACTTTACCGTCAAGATGGGTTAATCGAAAAGGTGCATACCAGCAATATCGAACCCCTACACGCTGAATTAGAACATTTCATCCATTGCGTTCGCGGCGGAAATCAACCGTCGGTTGGTGGCGAACAAGCGCTCAAAGCGTTGCGTTTGGCTAGTTTAATCGAACAAATGGCTCTCGATGGTCAAGTTTGGAACCCTCAAGACGAGGTTAATTGTCTCAGTCCGCAAGCGATCGACTGGTAGAAACTCGCTGAGAATGGCCGAACTCTCTATCCGCTTTGTTTCTATCCGATCGCCTCTGAGGTTCATTCATTTCTGTTTCCCTCGCATTTACTTACCCGCTAAAACACACAATTCGTCCGCTTTTGATTTTTCCGATTGGTTCATCGCTCCTCATCTTTCTATTGCTTTGTTTTTCTCTATCTTTGCCCCTTTGAATGCCAAAGCACAACCGGATTGGCACCCCAGTGAAGTCTCGGGAGTTATTTTATAAGCATTTATGCAACATAATTTGCACGTTATTTGCACCCTTGCGTACCCATTGACTCAAAGCTCCAACGGATCCATCGCCGCCAATGATTCGGCCCAGAAATGAAGAAAAAAAATTGACAAAAAAAGGCGGGCGGGGTAGAATATATTCATAATGGGGGCAAAGCTTAAAC
>NZ_JAYFEQ010000975.1:0-21045 GCF_055795085.1 Phormidium sp. CCY1219
TCATTTACAGGATTGAATTGGGATTGAGGCTCTGCTTCCGGTTGTGGGTTCCCAGCAGATGCTGGAAACGAGTTGGAGAAACATAAGTAGATGACGCCTGAATGGCAACTTAGGAGTAAGTAATATTGATGGCCTACAATTTATTTCCTGGGAAGGATATGGAGAAATTATGCACGGCGGGCGGAAAATTTTTGGCGATTCCGGGATAGGGTAAAGGCCAAAAGCCTTACGGAATAGTGGTTATAGGATTTTCCACCGAGTTGAAAAAAGTTTTTGCGGGTTGGACGAATAAGGTCAGATTGTAACGACCCACCACATAGACGATTTCACCGGGAAGCAAGGTGATATTTTGCGGACATATGGCGGGCCACCAGGAATTGCGATAGCGCACGCGCCCGCCAATCTGGGGGAGAATGGCTTCATCTACAATGGCGCGGATTTCTAACTCAGCGCTATTGCACTCGCATGTTTGCGATCGCCTCGGATCGTTGGTGGCGTTTCCCGGGGGCGGGAACACTCTGGCGAAGATTGTCTGGAATGGATTTGCCTTCATTACATGCAGTCCTCCTGAGTGACGAAGGTTACGCGCCGGCAACCTTCTATTTGTTCTGTCTAGAGAAGGATGTGGTTTTTACGGTCGAGCGGCTTTTTTGTAATGTTTCTTTACAATTGGGCGAGAGTTGAGCGGTGGAAATCTGCAGGCGGAGGGCTTGTGCGTCCCCCTGAGTCGGGGAACGAGGTGAAAACGCCCCCTGTGCGTCCAGGTAAAACCAGCTTAACCCCAGCAACCGGGAGTTAGACCCACATGAGGATTTGGATTTTGATTTGGATTTTGATTTGGATTTTGATTGAGGGGCCAATTGGGGATAAAATGAACAAGCGGATCCAATTTTTGGGTGTTCGACTATGGCATCTGTTTTTCATTCTTCTGACGAACCGTTTGGCGGCGCTGGCGATCGCTGGGATTTAGCGCGGCTATATAAAGACTTGGCGGCGGCGAAACAACAGGTAGCCCCTCACAAGCGGCGCGGACTGAGCGAGGCGGAAAAAACCTATCTGCGGGGGTTGCTGTGCGATGCGAGTCCGGCAGAAATCGCGCGAGAACTGAACAAGGCGCGCAGTACGGTGAATTGGGCGCTGTGCGAAACCATCTATCGCTATGCGGAAAGCTTGAGCGATCGCCCCCCCAATTCGGTGAGTGACTGGAGCGATATTCGCACCTGGTTGGCGGAGTCTGGATACCTGCGCGATCGCCAGTGCTTACCCCCACGCGCTCGACTTTTGGAGGATTGGCACACCGCACCGGATGTGTCCGATTTCGTCGGTCGCACTTCGGAACTGGCTACCCTCTCACAGTGGATTTTGCACGATCGCTGCCGTTTAATCGCGATCGCCGGCATGGGCGGAATCGGCAAAACTACCCTGTCGGTGAAACTCGCCCAACAGTTACGCCAACACTTCCAAGTGGTTATCTGGCGCAGTTTCCGCTACCTGCAATCTTTTGAAGCGATCGCTATCGCTCTACCGCAATTGCTCGGGCGATCGCCCGCCACTTTCTCCGACCCTCGGGACTCGGCACTCTCTCACTTAATCGACACTTTTCAAGCTCGGCGCTGTTTGGTGGTCTTAGATGGGGTGGAAACCCTTCTGCAACCGAGAGAATTTGCCGGCCACTATCACCCAGACTATCACGCCTATCGAGAACTGATTCACCGCGTCGCCGTGGAACCGCACCAAAGCTGCTTGATTCTCACGGGGCGAGAAAAAATCAAAGAAATTGCCACCCTCGTCGGCCCGACTCAACCGGTTCGCAGTTTCTCCCTCGGGAGTCTAGGTGCAGCAGCCGAATATATTCTGCAAAATAAAGGATTGCCGGCGCAAAAAAATAGCCAAACGTTAATCGAACTCTATCGAGGAAATCCCTTAGCTTTAAAAATTGTTTCCGGAACCATTCGTAACGTATTTGGCGGCAATATCAAAGATTTTTTAAACCGCAGCAGCTTGTTTTTAGGAGACTTTAGCGAAATCCTCTCCCAGCAGTTTCACCGATTGTCCGTCCCGGAAAAAGAACTGCTTTACGGACTGGCTTTGTCAGGACAGCCAATAAAAGCCGGAGAGTGCCGCAAGCGCCTGGGAATCAGTCTTTCCGATTCAGAAGTCTTGGCGGCGATCGAGTCTTTGGAGCGCCGATCGCTGTTGGAAAAAGTCTCGGATTCTGGGCACCTTTGTTTTACCTTACAACCCGTGGTGATGAAATATGTCACCGGCCAATTGATAGAGCAAATTTGCCAAGAAGCGATCGCCGCTTTAAACCCAGACAAACCCCCCGGTTTCGGCTTGATTCACAGTCCCATGCTGCTGCAGTTTCAAATCCCATCGCCGAGGGAGAGCGATCGACAAAATTATGAGAGAATTTTAGCCAAAGTAACCGACCGACTGCGACAAATTGCGATCGGCAAAAAAGTGGCAAATCCCGACGCCTACATTCGCAAGTGCTTGGCTTGCATTCCTCAGTAAATAGCTCGTTAAAATCAGCAAGCACGGGCGCTCTGAGTGAAGGTTATTCTACCATTTTTTCAAATAATGATGAAGATGAAATGTAGTCGGGACAGAGCATACCCTGTCCCTACAGACGGTAGATATCCCTCCAGGTTTTAGAACAATGGTATGGAGTGGGCAGACATCATCTGATGGCTATTTCCCCAGACATTTGCTCGCATATCTAAACTATACATCTGCTGGGTTTTCACCGAGCAGCACTGGAGGAGCGGTTCATCTTTCAAGTCATTTAACTCCGCATACTCTAGTAACTGAGTCCAAGCTTCATACCCCTCGGAATCCGCTGGATTTTGGCGACGGTTTTCTGCAACGAAGGTGAGGCGATCGTACCAAAGGCCATATACCCGGTAAAAACGTAACTTTTCTGCTTCTGATGTCGCTTGTTCTATTTTCTGCCGTAATTCCGGATTGTCTTGATATTGAATCCAACCGTCAACGATGGGATTTTTGAACCGATGGGTAGAATCGCAAACGATTTCAAAATACCAATGATAGTGGCGATCGGGTTCTAGAACGTCAGCGGGAAAAGGAACGCTAATAATTCCAGCGGATTGTGACAATTCGATTTCGATCGCTTCCGCCAAGATAGAATTGTTATGCTCGTCTTGAATAATCAATTTTCCCGTAGTCGCCCCTTGATAAATCGGAGGAATATAAACCCAGACAAGGGGACGCTGTTGCAGCGTCGTTCCTACCACGGTTTCTTGTACTTCCAGAGAACTCATTTCCCATGCGAGGGAATTTTGCCGATCGCCGGGAATTTTTGCGCGGGTCGTTTGAGTCAGAGGCACTAAAGCGGTGAGCGGAATCTCCTCCGCTTGCAAATTCACCTCGATGGGCGAATTAGCCAGATTGCAAGAGCCACGTCTACCGCCGGCTCTTCGATTCGTTGGTCTTCCATCATCTGGCGGCACAAAATCGTCGGTTTGCGCGATCGCACTTTGCCACTCATCAGGCAGAAAAATCATTTCCATCACTGACCAAGGAAAAAAGGTAAAACTGATGGAAGTCAATCCCACACTGACCGTCAATATTGACCTGCAAACCGCTAGTTTTTTCGGATCCAACTGCATAGGAACCCCCCCATTGTGAACTGAATTCTAATTTACAACGTTCAATGGTTTTCGGCAACCATCCTCGCCAATAGTCATCGGGTTCATTTTTTACTCATGGGGTACGGAAATATAAACCAACAAAATAGCATAACCGCCGATAATGGTAACTAAAGCCAACATTGAAGGAATCAGAGGCATCCAAGCACCATGCAACCATAAACTCAAAAAGGAGAGGCTAAAGACGACAATCAGTAAACTTCCGCCCGCAATGGCTAATCTCCATAGTCTCTGAATCCGCCAAATGAAAAAACCACCGAAACAAGACCACCCGAAAACCCAGACAAAATTGCCCCAACTGGGTAAATTCCACAATAAAGGTCGCCCATCGAGTACAGCACTGACCATTTGGCTAACCATATGCGCTTGAACCATCGCCCCCGGCGTTCGCGGATCGTAGGGCGTGGGTAAAAAATCAGAACCGGTTCCAATCTCTGCTGTATAACCAATTAACACAATGCGGTCTTTTATCAAATCCGCATCGATATTATCGGTCAGCACTTCTTTCAGGGTCACTGTTTGGGTTATATTGTTGTCTCGGTCTGGACTTCTATAATTGGTCATAATTTGGTAGCCTACATCGTCAATGTTCTGATAGCCACCCTCTCTATTGTGTAACCTTTTAAAGAGAACATCTCCCAATACTAAATCCCCCGCTTTTGTCTGCTTTGGGTAGATGTTTTCTCCTTCTAAATACACCCGCGCCAATTGGAAATTCAGGGAAAATGGCGTTTCGCAAGGGTCTTCCGAAGGGATGGACATAGTGAGGAGCTGACGTCGAATAATGCCATCACTATCTTCCAGAACATCGGCAAATCCTAGGCGATCGCGCGGAAAATTAGGGGGAGGTCCAACGCCGATATTCCGAGCATCGCTCGATTGCGTTTCTCGAACCCGACAGATAGCAAATATAGGATGTTTTGGTTTGCTGAGGACTTCGATTAACTGTTTTTGTCCCGCTTCGTCACCTGGCGGTTGAGGAAAATCGCGGAAAATATCCAAACCAATGACCCGAGGTTTATATTGGATTAATTTGCTTAAAAGCCGTTCTACGATTTTATCCGTGAGGGGGTCTTGGTTGTAGTAGTTGAGGTCTTCTGCGGTCACTGTGACCACCACAAGTCTCGGATCGATCGCTTCTGGTGGTCTGAGTCTCATCAAATAATCCAACCCTGCCAGTTCTAGGGGTTGTAAAACTCCCAAGCACCGCAGTAGCATAACTAAACACCCACTGCCAACACTTGCCATTCCAGCTTGTTTCCAGGATACTTTTCGATGCAAATCACGCCATTTCGGCGGAATGGTGGCTGGATTTTGGCAAACCACCGGCAACCAATCCAAACAGGGATATTCAGTTTGCGACTCTTCCGCAATTCGCTCTTTAGCTTTGCGAACGGCAACATGCAAAGGACGCCCGTTATCGGCATATTCTAGCAGAAAGTATTCCAGAAACTTCTGGGCCGCACCATCGGGAATGGGTTCGCGCATGGCGATCGCCACTGGAATGCCAAATTCCGTCACCAGTTCGTAGGCAAATTCTAAGCCCAAACAAGAATTCAAAAAGACAATTTTTAACCCGCGATCGACAATGGCTGTTTTTAAAGTGTTCTTGAACTCTGAGGGAGTCAATTCTTCGGTTTGATTGAGAAAAATCTTCCCGCCTTCGATGCTTTCTTCTCGCTCTCCATGTCCGGCAAAAAAGAAAATATCCCACGATTTTTCCCACAGAAGGTTGCGGAGATGCTGCACGCTTGGCTCGGTAATCGAGGTTGGTTCGGCTCCCAGGGATTTCAGTCTTTCAATTTGGTCGCGGTCTGGATGGGTATTGAGATTGCTATCCTCGCCAAACACCGCTAAAATTCTGACATTTTTTCGCGGGGTTAATTTAACGGGTTTTTCTCCATATCTCGCATCAAAGGAACTAAATACCACTTCGGCATTGGGATAGCTTTCAAAAAATTCCCATGCCGACCAAGGCAACTGCCAGAGTTTGCGATCGCTGGTTTTTACGAGAAATCGAATATCTTCAAAGGGATTGAGAATCGTGCGAATTTTATCTTCTATCGGACGAAATCCTGGAAAATCAAACCAGGTATTAATTTCTTCTTGCAATTTTTCAGCGATTTGCTGGCAACTTACTAGAGAAACATTCGGAAAATTATCTGAATCAAGGAAGCGAAATTCTCCTCGGAAAAGGAGGTCGAGTTGCGCGTAGTTTTCCTGCCAGTTTTGCAGTCGGTGATAAATTTCTTCAGCCGGCGGTAAAGTGCCCGAGATGCCCTCAACCAGGATTTTACCATCGCGCTGTTCTTCGGAAATTTCAATTAACTCGACCTGATAGCCGCTTTCGATTTCGCCTTCTAATGACAGTTTGACTAATTTTCCCATCTCTGTATTCCTTTAACTGGTCACTGGCTTGCTTGTAAATTAGATGGTAAAATATTCAGTATGGCTGGTTTTACGGGTGGTTATCTGAAGGTTAAATGGCGTCCCGGGCGAATTACTAAAGGGTTGGGGGAGTTGGAGAATGTTGCTCGATCGCCCGGATTCGACTTCCACTACCATTGTCCCGCGTTTATCGAGCAATGCCAATTTTACACCAGGTGACAAACAGGTGGTGCGATCGCTCGGATTAAAGGGACGCAATTGCGGCAAAATCCACAGCGCTCCTTCTCCATCCTGCATCAAATCAATCTTGAGCGCGATCGCTTCCCCTTCTAAGTCGATTCGTTTCACATAGCTCTCAATCGCTGTTGAGGCGATCTCGCGCCGCCGAAACGCCCCGGCAAATTTGGGCCTGCCAAATACCTGGCGATACAATTGCCAACCACTGGCTTTTAATGCACTCTCCACCCCTTTTTTCTCCTTTTGCAACCAGTGACTTAACGGCGGTTGCACCCGTTGCCAATACAATTTCTCGCGCCCGGTTTCATTCTCTATCAATGCCGCCCATTTTGCAAACGGAAGTTGTAACCGCACTCGGGGCGAATTCAACGCCCCTGGGGATAATTTTATCGCGCTTGCTGTCACGCTTGTATGGGACATTGGCGACATATCAACTCCATTTTTCTGCCCCTGCATCCGGGTGGTTTTCCACAACATTGTTAAATCTCGATGCAGGCGATCCGCACGCAAAAAATAGCTGCGATCGCTTTCCCGATATTCCCCCTTTCGTTTCAGCTCTAAATGAGACACAAACCCACCAACGCGCATCCAGCAATTCTCTTCCTCCGCCTCTAAATTCACTTCCACATTCAGATAATAATCGGCAACCCATGCAGGAATATCCACCCACTCTTGAACCACGATGAAATCGGTTGGATTTATCCGGTGACTCGGAATGAGCAATAACCGCGTTTTTCCGAAGGCAATCGGAATCCCAGGAATAAACTCCCACAGGGATGATAGCTTGTCAATATATAAAGCCGCTAAATCGCGATCGCTTTCAAATCTTTCGGCTAACCAATCCCGAAAGCCACTCCAGCACAATTGCCCGAGATATGCCTGATTGCGCGCCACAGGATTCGAGTGACGGCGCGACTGTTCCCATGCTTGCATTTGGGCTTTAAATGAAAGCCTAACATAAAGCTCATCCGGTGCAATTTCCGATAAATTTTTAAACAAATTGTCAATCATGTTTTTTTCTCCCTTTTATTCACTTAAAACTATTTTTTAGCACTTTTTCCAACTCCCGATCGCCTAGAGATACCTGTAAATGAGTCGCACACCAAGCGCGAATTTCCTCGAGCAGTTGCGTTTCCGCTTGTAATTGCTGAGCCACCACTTCCTCCACCGTAACGGGACGAGCAATGCTGAGGCGATCGGCGATTTTCCGCGCGTTTAGTCTTTCCCCGTAATAGAGTTGCAACAGTTCGTAGCCATCGGGATGTTTTACGGTAAATCCCGCCATCACCAGGGGTTGGTAATGGCATCTCAGCAAGTTTTTTACCGACCCAATAATAAATTCAGTAACTTTTTCATATAATCGACCTTGCAAGTGGTTGTCGGTCATTTTGATTTTTTCTTGCAGTATTTCTACCGGGCAATCGAGCTTTGCGGACACTTCGGCAACTGAGCGCCGCACGCCATAGATATCTCGCAATAGTTTTTGCTGTTCTTCATCTAAATTCCCCACGGCTTCTAAGACTTTTTCCGAGAGAGAATCTAAACCTTTTACGGAGTTTTGATAAGCCTGAAGCAACAACATTTCCCAAGATTCGCTCAACCAAAAGTGAATCATAATTACTCGTTCTAAAGGACGTTTTGCCACAGTTAGTCTATCTATCACCTGCGTCACCCGAGAAAGTTTTAGGTGGCGGGCGATTTGTCGATCGCTTTTCTTTTGTTGATAGCGCAATTGTAAAATTTTTCGTTGTTTTTTAAAATCCATCTTGTGGAAGGTTTGGGACAACGCTTCCTGTAGGGAGTCGGAAAATTCGTCCGGGTTATCGCCTTTCAGCCATTGCTCTAACGACTCCTTAACTTCTGTTAAAGAAATCCCAGCCCCATCGCCAATCCACAGACAGAAAACGTACAAGAGATTCTCCAAATATTCCGCTTCTCGGCGGGAAATCTGGGCTTGATTGACGCCAAAATTTTTCGCCAAAACCGTTTGACTCAGCCCCACTCCATAGCGCAGGGGTAATATTTTCACCGTATAATCTTTTTGCTCGCCACGGGCGATCGCTTGTTTGATGGTTCCGTCGAGTTTCTCCACTTCCGCTACCAACATCGCCTCGACTTCTTGAAAGTAAGACTGGCGATAAGTTTCCGAATTTCTCGACCCTAAATAAGACCGGGGTACCGCATTTTCGAGTTGTCCCTTATTTTCCAGATTGAATTCCACCACCAGCGGACTATCTCGCAATGCATTGATACACTCTTCTAACCAGGTTTGAATTTCCCCACTGGTTCGCTGTCGGTCGGAAAATACTTCCAAAGGAGCGGACAGTAATTCCTTTTCTGTGTTATAATATATGGCGACTTCTTCGTAGTCTTCCGCATGGGGTTCCGGCCAGCGATCGCCGACTTTGCGATCGGGATGATTGACGCGGTTCTCCTGATAAACCTCGGTAAAATAAGACCAAGCAAACAGACGACAACCAATCTCATCGGGGGTCAAACCTTGCTTGGACAACGCCTCTCTAATTTCTGTGGGATTGGCTTTACATAATAGCCGCCAGGAGGAAGCGCGTTTGACGCCAAACTTCTCTAACTCGCCCACAATTTTATGGACAAAAGCCCCTTGAAAATATTTTTCACAAATCGGCTTCTGTTCTTCTTGGCGCGCTTTGAGAAAGTTCTCCACGATTTTGCCCAATTGTTCCGGGTCGTTGATAATCCCGCGCACCGTATAAAACCAGTCTTCCCAAGTGTAGCTTTTCACGCGATACCAACTCGCAGCGGTTTGCTCCACCGCGCGATAAGCGGCTTCATCCAGATAAGCCGAGAGCAGCAATTGCAACCTGTGGATTTGCTGCTTCGACCAATATTTTTCCGCATTTTTCTGTAGCCGTTTCCATCCCATTGCCGAATATTCTGCTGCCCAAGTTTCCACCAGATAAGCTGCCAATTGATTCCAATCCGATCGCTGGGGCGGAGTTTGATAAAAAGCTCGCACCACTTCATCTTGTTCTTTTAAGCAATCCAGTACGTGACACGCTTCTGGTTTGGGAATCCATCGCAGTTTTGGGTGGTTATTGACCGAGACAAAATCCAACCAGGTTGTCAGTTTCTCATCTAAAGAAGAACGAAGGCGAATTGGCGGTAAAATAGGCATTCTCTGGTTTTACCCTAACTCAAGAAAAGGTTGAGTAGAGACCCTGATGAGCCAGTTTAAGGTGGCAGTAAGGTCGAGGTTTGGTGGGGTGTAAGAGAACGATGGGCAGCGATCGCGCAGGGGAAGTTATGGATAAATCCCGCAGGCGATCGCCCTTGAACCCTCAGCAAAAACTGTTCCCCCCAGTCATATTCTACCGGATCGATTCCCGTTTTCCTTCCGTATTTTCTGCGAAACATTGCGTCGGGAATCAATTTCACCAAAGCAGTCGAACTGCGATCGAACTGCGGTGCCCAGAAGGGGGACTCTGCGCCCGGATCCCCCGGGAAACTCTCCCTCGCTTGCTTGCATTGCCCGATTCGATTGGGCGTGGTTCCCATCTCAATCCTGCCTACATCGTGCCTACATTTGTTTAGTGGGATAAAATTCCGCAACCTATGCGCGCCTGTGACGCAAAACCTCGGCGGGTGGGGCAACCCTTGCGCCCGCCAAGGAAGCGAGTTTCACACTATAGGCGATCGCCAGTTTGAACCCCTCTGAAAGCGGATGCGGATTTCTCTGTCTAGACGCGATATAATTCCAACCAGACTTGCCGACGCCAAAACGATCCCATACACAGGAAAGATTCCACTCCCATTTTTACCCTCGAAAGGAAGAATTAGTATAGTTGCATAACAACCGCGTTTCTTCACATCGGATTAACCGATCGGCAGCTTTCTGAGGCCAAACGGTTTCTTTTTCCTAGCATATCCGCCTGAACTCATCCCCTACCTTTCGCGGTTTGATAACTCCTTTGGCCGCTATCCATTCTATCTGCAAATGCCATGATTTATTGCATTAATCCCACCTGTTCCAATCCTGCCGATCCCGGGAATGCATCGGCTCAGGTTTGTCGAACCTGCGGCACGTCATTGGTCTTGCAAAATCGCTATCGGGCGATCGCACCTTTAGGCCAGGGTGGATTCGGCCAAACGTTTACCGTGGAAGATCTGCAAGCGGGTTCTGGCGATTCCCTCTCCCGTCATAAAGTGCTCAAAATTCTCGTCAATTCTTCCCCAAAAGCCATTGAATTATTTCAAAGAGAAGCGGAAGTGATGACGCAGATCCAACATCCGGGAATTCCGAAACTGGCAGAAGATGGATGGTTTGAATTTTCGCTCCCTGACTGTCTAGACCCTTTGCATTGTTTGGTGATGGAAAAAATTCACGGACTAGATTTAGAAGTCTGGTTGTCACAAAGAAACGATGGGGGAATCGCCCAAGAGTTAGCCTGCAATTGGCTCAAACAGCTCGGCGAAATTTTAAATCAATTGCATCAAAATGCCGGGAATCAATATTTCCACCGCGATATCAAACCGCGCAATATTACCATGCGACCTACGGGAGAGCTAGTGTTAATTGATTTTGGCGGCGTGCGAAAAATCAGCCCATCGTATTTAGCCAAAGCGGGAGCCGGCCATTCGGGAACCGGAATTGTCTCCTTGGGCTATACGCCAAGCGAGCAAATCAGAGGCAAAGCAGTGCCGCAATCGGATTTTTTTGCTTTGGGTCGGACGATGGTTCATCTGCTCACGGGACAGCATCCGATGGACTTAGAAGAAGACCCGCAAACCGGCGAATTAATGTGGCGAGATTATGCGCCGCAAATTTCTCCAGAATTTGCTGAATTAATCGACTGGTTAATGGCACCTTTTCCGGGACAAAGACCGACCAATACTACAGTGATGTTAGACGCTTTAGAGGGTGTTGTGTCGGGGTCGGGTTCGTTTCACTCGGTTCCCCGTGCTACTGGGAGGGGACAACCGGATGAGGAGAATCAAAAGATCGGCCAAGGTCTGTTTAAAACGGTGAAATTCAGGCGGGCGATACTCGCAGGTTTAACCGCACTGTTATTGCCCCTGGGCTTTCGGGTGGTGGCTCCTCAGGTGGCGATCGCCCTGAATCGGGGGGGAATCGCGCAGTACCGCAACAGTGACTTCACCCGATCGCAGCAGTTTTTTCGTCTGGCGATCGCCCTGCAGCCTGACTTTCCCGACGCGCACTACAATCTCGGCTCGGTTTGCGAAGACCTGCAAGATATACCTTGCGCTCGCCAGCACTATTGGCAAGCTGCAGTGGGAAAACTCGATATCGGTTACAACAACCTCGCCCGCTTAGAGATTCTCGACCAAAACTACAGCGCAGCGGTTATCCTCCTCCGGGAAGGATTGCGGTGGAACACCCAGACGAGATCCAAATACAGTTTGCTGAAAAACTTGGGGTGGGCACTGCTCGGACTCGAGGCACTTGAGGAGGCGGAAGTGCGACTGGAAGAGGCCCTAGCTCTGGATGGAGAGCGGGGGGCGGCCCATTGCTTGTTGGCACAGGTTCTCGACGCCCAAGGCAAAACCGCCGCCGAGAGCGCTTGGCACAATTGCTTAAAAAAAGCTAACGAAAACAACCCGGATGAGAAAAGGTGGCAGAAAATGGCAGCAGAACACTTGATTGGCAAAGGAAACGAACCATGAAGCATTCCGTATTCCGGGTCATTCTTCTCACGGCGACGATCGCGGTTTTTCCGGGGGCGCTCTCTGGACCGGGGTTCTCTCAACCTTCGGGGGGCGATCGCTCCTGGCGGCGATCGCACCGGGAACTTCACTTTATCGCACAAAACTGTCGATGTCCCGAAACGGTGGATAATGGTCGCAACCCGGTAGACCCGTTCATTCCCTATATCATCAGTCCCCGCAGAACCTTGTTGCTCGATCCGCGTCCCCTCCTGCAGTGGAACGAAATCCCCGGTGCGACTTATACCGTCAGCATCCGAGGTCCCCAAGGGGTGATTTGGCAAACTCCAGAGCCGATCTCCGCGACCGAAATCCTCTATCCCGGAGACCCTCCCTTAGAACCGGGGGTCACTTACCAGGCGATCGTGCAAGCTGATGACGGGAGTTCCTCTCTGGATGAAGATGTTCCGGGATCGAACTTTACCCTGCTCAGTGCCGACGATGCCGGACAAGTGAGAAGTGCATTGGCGCTGCTGGCAGATCAAAACTTAAATCCCACCGCAGAAGCCCTGCTGCAAGTTTATTTCTATCTGGGATACTATTTGCGCGCTGAAGCGATCGCCACGTTAAAGACCCTAATCGCACAAGGCGAAACCACAGCGTTGGTTTATCGCTTGCTTGGCGACCAATACCTGCAAGTCGGATTGAGTCCATTGGCTGAACCTCCCTATTTGGAAGCGAGAGACATTGCCTCAGCCAATCAAGAATTAGAAGAGTTAGCCGCCGCTCTAGCAGGTTTGGGAGAAGTATATATCAATTTAAACCAACGCGAAAAGGCCATTGAAGCGTTGACTCGGGCGCGGGATACTTACGAAACATTGGAAAATGCCAGCCGGGTTCGAGACATAGACGCTAAACTGGAAAGACTGCGCTAGCCAATCGAAGAGGTGAATCGATGAGATATCTGTATCGGTCTGTCATCCCCGGGAGTGTGTTCCTCGCGAGCGTGACGATCGCGATCGCTCCCCCCCCGCTGATGGCCATCCCGATAGTTCAGTCGGAACATCCGAAATTGCAGGCTTCCCGCTTGGAATCCGAAGCGAAAGCATTGTTAGACAATGGAGACTTCAATGCCGCTTTACAGAAATTTGAGGCCGCCCTTTCTTTATATCGCGCGGCTGGCAGTTCTTACAAAGAAGCCATGTGTTTGTTGGCGATCGGGTTTATTCACCACCGCTTAGCCGATTATACCACAGCCGTGGCAACTTTTACAGAAACGCTACCCATCTGGCAGGACATTAACAATCCGTTGATGGAACTGATAGCCCTTAACAATATTGGCCAAGCTTACGCCAGTGCAGGACAATATCGGCGGGCGCTGGAGTTTTATCAACAAGCGTTGCCCTTGGCACAACAACAGGATCCTATCCAGTTAACAAGTTCCCCTTGGCTTCAACTCGCTCAGGCGATCGTGGGGAAAGAAGAGCCGTTTGAATCCCTCGAATCCCTCACCCTTTTTCGCATCGCTCACAGTTATCGCCATCTCAGAAACTATTCACAGGCGTTGCAGTTTTTCGAGCGGGTTTTGACTCTTTCTCGCTCCATCGGCGATCGCCAAGGGGAAGCCGCCGCACTGAACAATCTGGGTTTGACTTATAGCGACAGCCGACAATTTAACCGGGCACTCGACTATTATCAGCAATCCCTCGCCCTCAGTCGCGAAATCGATTATGCCTCTGGTGAAGCAACCACCCTGAACAATCTCGGTTTGCTTTACGATAATCAACAGCAATATCTGCAAGCGTTGGATTACTATCAACAAGCGATCGCCATTCAAGAAAAAATTGACGATCGCTCCGGTATGGCGACCAGTTTTAACAATATTGGGGCGGTTTATATCGCTCAAGGAAAATTTCGCCAAGGACGCGATAAATTCCACCAGGCACTAAGTTTATATAAAGACCTGCAAGATTCAGCGGGCCAGGCGATCGCGCTGAATAATCTCGCCTCGGCTTTAGAACGCTTAGGCATGTACCCAGAAGCGGAAAAATCCTATCAACAAGCACTGGAGATTTCTGAAGGAACTGATGATATCCACACTATCGCCGCTACGCAGAATAACTTGGGTGGACTTTATCTCGCCCGGGGACAATACGATCGCGCTCGTTCTGAGTTTGAATCGGCACTGAATCGTTGTCCGGAATCCTGCGATTCTGTTGGGTATGGCAGGAGGTTGAATAATCTGGGGTTGTTTTTTACGTATTCAGGAGACTACTCCGAAGCCCAGGTGACGTTTCAGCGGGCATTAACTCACGTGCAAAGGATTGGCGATCGCCAAGGAGAAAGTGCCATTTTAGCAAATATGGCACTGCTTTACCAAAATCGGGGTCGCTATCAAGAAGCCCTGAGATATTACTCCCAAGCTAAAGCCATTGTGGAAAAATTAGGCAGGGAAGGCGATCGGCAACGATTGTTAACGAATATTGGGGCGGTTTATGCCACGATCGCCGAATATGACAAAGCGTTGCAGTTCCTTAACTCTGCCCTGGAGATTCAACGCCGCATCGGCGATTTACAAGCTGAAGGTACGACGTTAAACAGCATCGGTATTATTCATCGCTACCAAGACAAAACAGAGGAGATGTTCGAGAATTTGCAAGCAGCGCTGAGCATTTTAAACCAAATCGACAGCCCCCGAGAAGCCGCCGCCGTGCTGACCAATTTGGGAGAAAGCTATCGTTTGATGGGGGACTATCAGAAGGCATTAGAATCCCACGAAAAGGCGTTGGAAATCCAACGTCAGATCGGCGATCGCTTGCGCGAAGCGGAAACCCTGAACAATATTGGCGGTGTTTATTACAGTCAATCCCAATGGCAGCGCGGACGAGAATCTATCGAACAAGCGGTGGCAATATTTCACGAACTCGGTGCAGTCAGGGGATTATCCAATTCCTTGGCCAATCTCGGCGGTTACTATGAAAATTCCGGCAATATTTCCCAAGCGATCGCTTACTACAAAGAGGCAATATCCTGGCGCGAATCCATTGCCAATACTCTGACAGTAGAAGAACTAAAATCCTCCTTCTTCAGTGAACTTTCTGGGGCAGAAATTTACGCCCGTTTGATTAACCTTTTGTGGAACCAACAGCAGTATAAACTCGCCTGGCAATATGTGGAAAAAGCCAAAGCCCAAGCCTTTCTCGACCGACTGGTATCCGGAACGAGAGATTTTCGTCTCGGCAGTTCAGACAAATTGATAGCCAAGGGGCAAAAAATCCAAGCCAAAATTAATGTTCTTCGCCAACAACTTAACGACTTGCTGAGTCAGTCGCAAAACCAGTGGAATCAGGATAAAATGAAAGAATTGAAAGACAAACTGGACAGCGCTGAACGAGAGTATGCCGATTGGTTGGTAGAAATGAAACTGACCAGTCCGCAATATGCAGAGTATTCGGACATCCTGGATGGCAGCGTTGCCAGTTTAAGCGAAATTCAAGCCCAGTTAGATGCAGAAACCACCTTACTGCAATATTTCATAATGCGCGATCGCGTTCTCGCTTTCGTTATCACCCAGCAAGGGCTTAAACCCCACTCCCTTTCCGTCAGCAAAGCAGAATTAAAACAACTACTGATGGACGAATTCAAGCAATATCGATTCCGCTACAATTCCACATCCTCAATTCCCCCTAGCCTCCAAGAATTGTACCGGGTTTTGATAGCGCCCCTGGAAGCGGATTTAAAGACAGAGTTGATTGGCATTGTGCCCCACAACCTTCTTCACTACCTTCCCTTTTCCGCTCTCCATGACGGAGAAACCTATTGGAGCGCCGCTTTATTTACCCTTCCCAGTGCCAGCGTGTTGCCCTATTTGCCTCGAAAAAAAAAGACGAAAAACGAACATTTAGTGGCCCTGGGAAACCCCCGGTCTAATGAATATGCAATCAGCGATTTACCATATGCCACTGAAGAAGTGAATGCCATTGCGTCTTTATTTGAATCCAGTGCAATCTTCCTCGGAAAAGAGGCAACTGAAAAGGCGCTCAAACTGCAAAGTAAAACTGCTGGCATTTTGCATATTGCCGCTCACGGAAAATATGAAAAAGGAAACCCACTGTTCAGTCGCTTGTATTTAACTCCAGATTCCGACTTCGGCGAAAATGGTCGTTTGGAAGCCCATGAAATTTACTTTGAGTTAAATTTAACCGCCGCCACAAATTTAGTGGTATTAAGTGCCTGTCAAACGCAGATGGGTGAGGTGAATGCGGGAGATGAAATCGTCGCCCTCAATCGCGCCTTTCTCTACGCCGGAACGCCCAGTGTATTGGCCACCCTGTGGAGCGTGAATGACAAAGCCACCGGATTGCTCGTGCATCAGTTTTATACTTATCTGCGTGCGGGACACCAGAAAGCCGAGGCATTGGCCTTGGCGCAATCCTATCTGCGGGACAACTACCCAGAATATTCTTCTCCGTATTATTGGGCGGCATTTGTGCTAACCGGCGATGGAGGTTTCCTCGCTACAGAGCGGTAGGGGCGGCTCGACCGCTGCCGCTCACATAAATTGCCATTTGCGCCGTTTATGTGAGATATTGAGATATACTATCGCGGCGGGAGGGCAGGGCGGCGCGGGGCTGAGAAACTCACACGTGGAGAGGGGCGCGCCGTTTATGTGAGATATTGAGATATACTATCGCGGCGGGCAGCGCGGTTTCCCGGGTTTCAAAAATAATGTTGGAGATGCGTCCGACCCCCCTCTTGTAGAGACGCGATTCATCGCGTCTCTGACAGGGATTCGTAGCTGACAGCCTCTAATCCCGTTTGGCGATCCATATGTGAGATTTCCCCCAGTCCGCTTAAAGACGCGATCTATCCGATCGCAGGCGCGATAGATCGATGTCTCTACGAGCGGGGGTCGCACGCATCTCTAAGCAGAAGGCATGAAAAACGATATAACATGCCGCTCGAAAAATGGCATTACCGATGCGGCTCTCCCCCTTGCCCACAACCCGCGCAACGGTTGAAGAAAAATGGTATGCTCAATAAAAACGCGATGTTGGAATTTACCCCCAAGGAGGACGTTCAATGAAACCCCAACGGCGGTGCGGTGGAACGAGTATAACGAAACAGAACCCTCGGCGGCCAAAATTAACCACAATCTTCTCGGCAATCCTGGCAAACCGGGCGATCGCAAACCAGAAGGAATCGGGCGGGGCTGGTTGCGCCCCACTTTCCGGGGGCAACCGATTCATTCCGCCAGTCCTCCGGGGATGGACCGGGGCGCAGGGAGAAGCGAAGCCGCAAACCGAGGTGAAAGGGTTGCCCGGAAGGAAATTGACCCGGGATCGGCGGCCAAATTACGGCCAAAGAGCCAGTTCTATGTTGAGTGGGGTGATGTTTGTCTGTTTGCTCGCCGCAGAACCGACGTTGGCGGAAACGGTGGTGGAATCTGTGCGGCTTGGATCGCAAGCCATGCTCTGTAGCCCGGTGGCGATCGACCTTTCGGATCTCCCGGAGGGGTTTATCGAAATTCCGGCAGAACACTTGATGCCGATTTCTAACGTACTGCAAACCAAAATGAACGTCAACGTGGAGGGGATTTTTTTATTTTTACATCCGTTGTTGATGGAATTTTTGCTGGGCGTGACGGTAACGCTTTCGGAAGAAGCCCAATCTGCCGGTCATCGTTTTGACAGTGTAGACTTTCCTAGTTTGCTGGAAATGATGTTAGTGACAAGGGGGCAAACAGTGGGGCAATTAGAAATATTAGAGCAAAGAGAATTGCCCGAGGCGTATAATATTGGCGATTCTTCCGTGGGATTTACGACCATCGCGCGGATGAGCGGCGTTACCGTGCAGGCAGACACGGCAATGTTTCGCCGCCGCGATCGCATGGCAGTCACGGTGATATCCTATCCGAATGGGGAGGTGCCAGTGCTCGGCGTCGCGGACATGGCACGTCAGTTAGATGGCAAGCTGGTGCAATGCCTGGAGGGAGACTCTGAGGAGCCGATTTCGCGGCGGAAATCCCCGGATTGGTTAGCACAGGGACAAGCCCTAGGCAAAAACATCGGTCTGCTTTTACAATTTTTACCTAAACTCTAAATTATCGAGGCTTGTGTATTCCACGGTTGAGAAGAAGTATAAGCGAATCCGCAATGAATTGCTAGCGGGGGTGGCGGCACTGGCAGGGGTGTTTTTAGTCGGCACCCTGTGGTATTGGTTGGTGGAGGGATGGCGATGGCCCGATGCCGCCTACATGACCGTGATCACCCTGTCTACGGTGGGATTTAGCGAAGTGAACCCCTTAGGCGATCGCGGTCGAATTTTTACCATTTCGTTGATTGCGATGGGGTTAGTCAGCATTGGTTATATCGTCAACCGCTTTACAGAAGCCATCATTGAGGGTTATTTTCAAGATGAACTGCGTTTGAGAAGACAGCAACGGTTGATTGAAACGTTAACGGGTCATTACATACTCTGTGGATTTGGGCGCACCGGTCGTCAAATTGCGGCGGAATTTGACGCTGAGGGCATCCCCTTTATCGTCATCGACTCGGATCCCGAGCAAATCCAGCAGGCACAGCAACTTGACTATAATGTTATTCAAGCCGATGCCACCTTGGATGCCACCTTACTCGGGGTGGGCATCGAACGCGCCTTGTGTTTGGTGACGGCGATGCCCTCGGATGCGGAAAATCTCTATACGGTGATGTCGGCGAAAACCCTCAATCCCGACATTCGGGCGATCGCCCGCGCCAATACGGAAGAAGCGGTGCAAAAACTGCAACGCGGGGGAGCCGATGCCGTGGTCTCTCCTTATATTACCGGAGGCAGACGCATGGCGGCAGCGGCCCTGCGCCCCCAGGTGATGGATTTTGTGGATGGAATCGTGGCCGGCAGGGATCGCGCCTTTTATCTCGAAGAGTTTCGCCTCGATTCGGATACCTGTCCCTTTGCCGGACAAACCCTGCGCGATGCCAAACTGCGATCGCAATCTGGCGCGCTGGTCCTGGCGATTCGTCGCGATGATGGCAATCTGATCGGCGGTCCGACGGCGGATACCCTCCTGTTAGTCGGCGATACCCTCATCTGTATGGGCACCACCGAACAACTCCGTCTTCTCAATCAAGTCCTCAGTCCCCTTTATTCCAAAATCCCCCGCCCGCCCAAGCAACCTCCGCCGGAGACATGAGCGAATTGAGAATCGATCGCGATTCGGTCTTTCGCGGGTGAAGTCTGCCGATAGTCTCGGTTCCACTTCACCCTATCAATCTTCTGACCCTGGGAATTACGATAATTTCAACGCGCTCACCGGCACTTCTTCCCAGGAATTTACTTTTCTTAATCTCGCGCTCCACCCCATCGCTTTTTGCTCTTCAGTTAAGTTCCCCGCAAAAGAGTCGTGACATTCTTTCGCCTGCTTTTCATCCGAGCAAGCAATGCAAGCATACACCATTCCGGACGGATCCAGTTGTTCGTTAACCCAGATAGTCATGTGAAATTTCCCTCAATTTTTTGTGGATTTCTTGTGAAATTGCTTAAGCAAATTTACTTATTTAATTTTATAAAACGAAAGGCATAAATTGGCAAGGCTGCATTACGTTTATTCACAATCCCTTGCATTTTGAAACATTTGCCCATTGCCAAAAAGTAACACAGAATACTACGATACTCCGAGGATTGTGTTATTGGACGGTTTTGAGTTGTCGGGTGGGCAATTCATTGCCCACCCGACAGAGTTTTCCTCGCACCCCTCGAATCAGCGCTTCCGGAAACCAGAGGCCCTGGTGGCAATTATTCGGACTGTTGTTCGCGCAGAGTTTCAGCTTGTTCGCGATAGGCGATCGCCACCGCGTCATCGGGTTGGAGGTTGAGGGCGCGATCGAACGAGGCGATCGCCTCTCCATGTTGGTTATCACTCATCAAAGCCAGACCCCGGTTCACCCAAGCTTCAAAACTCTGGGGCTGAATGGCCAGCACTTTATCAAAAGAGGCGATCGCCTCGGAAATGCGCTGCAACGCCGTCAGGGCAATCCCCCGGTTAAACCAACTCTCAGCCGCATCGGCATTAAATTCCAAAGACTTGTCATAACTTTCCACCGCTTCGCTGTAGCGTTCTAACTTCAACAGGGCATTGCCTCGGCTACTCCACGCATCGGCAAAATCCGGCTTCAGTTGAATCCCTTGCTCGAAACAGCGAATCGCCTCTTCGTACTGCTCCAATTTTGCCAAATCCACGCCGCGATTTTGCCACGCAAACAAAAAGTCCGGCTTGAGTTGAATCGCTTTTTCATAAGAGTCGATCGCTTCGGAATGACGACCCAACACCGACAGGGTAAACCCTCGGTTAAACCAAGAGTTCGGGTTGTCGCTTTGATATTGCAAAGCCGTATCAAACACCTCGAGGGCTTCATTATATTGCTGAGTGTAAAACAGCACCGCTCCGAGATTGCTCCAAGCTGCCACAAAGTCGGGTTGTTGTTTCACCGCTTCGCGATAAGCCGCGATCGCCTCTTGCGTCTTGCCCGCATTCAGTTCTTGATTCCCCCGTTCGAACCACTGCTGGGGATTTTCCGGCGGCGGCGCAGGCGCGGCGGGTCTTGTTCCCCCGCTGGCTTTCTGTTGCAATAACTGAGTGCCAAGGGTACCCGCCTCCTGGCTCAATTCTCCCAGTTGCATTTGCCCCAGTTGCACCAGTCGCATTGCTAACTCCCGTTCCACAGTTTCTCGTTCCTGCAGGGTTTCCCCCCACCGTCGCAGCCACTCGGCCCACAGTCCATAGTCCCCGCGCGGTCCTAAAGCGGCAAAAAACTCTTTCACCCGCGCCACATCCCAGCTCAACCTCAGACCTTCGAGCAGTTGCGCGAACAACAGTTTGTAATCCCGATCCTCTAGCGCCGGGGGTGGAGCCTGGGGGGCCTCGGGTACTGGCGATTGAGGCGCGCTGCGCTCATCCCCAAAAAACCCTTTCAGACTCTGCCAAATCCCGTTTGCCATATTTTTCTTCTCACCTCCCGTCGCTTTTCTCTTCTATTTTAGCTTCTCGGCGGGAAGCCCCGCGCTCTACCCGTGCTTGGTGAGCGTCGGGATGAGAGCCAGGGGAAATGGA
>NZ_JAYFEQ010000976.1:0-23217 GCF_055795085.1 Phormidium sp. CCY1219
AGCCGGATGAGGTGAAAGTCTCATGTCCGGTTCTGAATGGGAGGTGAGGGTTGCGAAGCCCTCATCGACCCCTAATAAGATCGAGCTGGCGTCGGATTGAACGAGATTCGCCGCATTCTCCTTTTCTCGCGTAGCAGGTTGATGCTCAGGCGCGCAACACCGATTTGGAGCCACCCGGACACAGGAGTTTTCGAGAGATGAAGCAATAGGCTGTAAATCCTACGGTGGGAAGGGATACGCCCTTCTCATCAAGACACCACCACCGGGCGTAGCAGGTGGTGGTGCATTCATAAAACGATACCCTAGAAGTTAGAGGCGATCGCCCTGTATGGGACGCGATCGCCTCTAGCTCAAGTCTTTACACCGACATATTTAGGAATGGGAAAAGCAGGAATTAAAATCGTTAGCGACAATCGCCAAGTTCGGCACTTATACGAGATTCTCGAAACCTACGAAGCGGGCGTTGAACTCAAAGGAACCGAGGTGAAGTCCATTCGAGAAGGTAAAGTTAATTTACGCGATGGTTATGCCGTGCTTCGCGGCGGCGAACTGTGGCTGATTAACGTTCACATCTCGCCCTATCAGACGGCTAGTCTGTATTTTAACCACGACCCGCGCCGCTCCCGCAAGCTGCTGCTCCATCGTTGGGAAATCCGCAAGCTGATCGGCAAGGTGGAACAGAAAGGGTTAACTTTGGTGCCCACGAAGATGTATTTAAAGCGGGGTTTGGTGAAAGTGGAAATTGCTCTGGCGCGAGGGAAGAAGATTTACGATAAGCGAGAAACGCTAAAAAAACGTGCCGAAAAACGCGAAATAGAACGGGCGTTGAAAAATTACTAGGCGGCGATCGCTCATCCCCCTCTTGCCGATATTTATCCGTTCGATCGCGGGGGCGCTTCGCCCCACTTACCTACTGCGCGATCGAGTGGATATGCTTGTGTTTTTAACGGCGATATCGGCGCTTGCGTCGGCGGGCGATTTCTTTACGCTTGCGCTTTTCTTGGGGCGTCTCGAAGTGCCGTCGCCGCTTCATATCCGCATAAATCCCTTCTTTAGCAACTTGTCGCTTAAAGCGACGCAAGGCAGATTCAATGGCTTCGTTTTCTCCGACTACAACTTGAGTCATAGGTTCTCCTTCTAAACGTCAGTAAATTACTGGGCTTGTCTGTGTTTCGCCCAGAAGAAATGGTGAAGTTCGAGCTGCCCGTGGTTGCACGGGGGTTCGATGGCTGTTGCAAATGGTGCCTCGGGCACCCACTTTCTGTGGCTACAGCGAATGCACTGACAGCTTCCCCCCTACCCTCTATGGTTTTTGCAGGCTGGGGGTGAATGTCTTAGATCGTGAAAATTTAACCGCTTGTGTTTGTCTGTTAATCTCAAAAACAAACACCACAGCCGAACTTCGCTTGCAATATATCTTAACACATCGGCGGCTAAATCGATCGCGAACTTTGAGCAGAGAATTTTTGGTACAGGTTAACAAGGACTGGAAAGAGGGCAATAGTATTATGAGAATCTCAGAGATTGGCTCTCAGGGGCGGTGGATCCGCAGCGATCGCCACCGAGGGTCTCGACACCCCCCCGATCGCTTTGCCCCTACCCCACTCCCAACAACCGCCTGACCTCGGTTGCGCCAGAACCGTTCGACTCGTTTTTGATGCAAGCATTTTTTAAGTTTACGCCAAATTTTTCCTCTTGAATTAAGAACCCTTCTAGAATTGAATAAAAAACGCTTGCAAGAGTTTTATAAAATAGCGTAAAATCTAAAAAATCAACTGCCACTGGGGGTCGCGAGCGGCCTGCGGGAAATTTACAAGGCGATCGGCATTTCACCCCGTCGCAATTTTTTTTGTTAATTTCGCATTAAAACTGACAAAAATAGGATAAAATAGAATATAGATAAACCGGGGTGCTAGCACAGGGTAAATATCAGTCGATCTGGGAGAAGAATCGGATGAATGGGAGGAAAAAGCAACCTAAATTACAGCCGATACTCGAGCGGGAAAACTTACTCTATCGGTTAGCCAGCAGAATTCGCCAATCGTTAGAGCTGCAAGAGATTTTGACCACAACGGTGCAGGAAATCCGATCGTTTTTAGGCACCCATCGAGTCAAAATCTATCGGTTTGCATCCGATGGAAGTGGGGAAGTGATTGCAGAAGCGATCGCCGGACCAGAATTACCCTCCATGCTGGGTCTATGGTTTCCCGCCACGGATATTCCACCCGAGGCGCGCGAGTTATTTGTCAAAGCGCGTCAGCGAGTCATCGTGGATGTCACCTCTAGACGCAAAACCATCAATCAACTCGATTCGCCCCAAACCGGGGAAAACTTGGTGAATGCCGATATTCGCTATTCCCCAGTGGATCCGTGCCACGCCGAATATCTGAGCAATATGGGGGTATGTTCCTCGTTAGTGGTGCCGATTTTGCATCAAAAACACCTCTGGGGATTGCTGGTGTCTCACCATGCCAAACCGCGACGCTATTCCGAAAGAGAACTAGCAATTGTGCAGTTGCTCGTGGATCAATTATCCATCGCGATCGCGCAGTCTGACTTGCTCAGTCGCACGCGACAACAAGCCCTCGATGAAGCGGCGATCGAGAAAATTAGCTGTTTGCTCCACTCTCCCCTGAAAATCACCCAAATTCGACAAACGGTGCTCAAAGAAACCGTCACCGCACTGCAAGGAGACGGGGGCAGACTTTATATTACCACCGATGCCAGCGGCGCACCGGCGCAACTCTACACCTATGGCACCCAACCCGATCGCGAATGGATTGAAGAAACCTTCTATTGGCAACAGCTAATGAATGATGGCACGTCGGATTCTCCCGGTAAAATTCTGGCCGCCAATACCGACGAAGCCCTAGCCAACCCGGAACTTTTAATGCCTAGCCTGGATGTCACCTTACAACCCAATGGAAAAAAAGTAAACGCTGCAAAATACCCGGTGATGCAAGACATTTCTCTGAGCATCCACACCATTACCGATATTTACAAAACCCCGCAATTTCAACCTTTAGTCTCTGCCTTCCAGTACACACCCATTCGCTCGCTTCTGATCGTTCCGCTTAAATATCATCAACAATGCGTCGGCTGTCTGACGATTTTCCGACACGAAAGAGAAACCGAAACCTTATGGGCGGGACGCAATAATGGCGATCGCCGCAATCACCGACCGCGTGACTCGTTTGAAGTGTGGCGAGAACTCAACAAAGGAGTGGCCAAAGCCTGGACATTTCCGGAAATCAAACTGGCGCAATCTTTGGGCATTCATCTGTACATGGCCATTATGCAAAGGCGAGTTGAAAACATGATTCGCCACCAAGCTTACCACGATCGCCTCACCGGTTTGGCCAATCGCATGCTGTTTAACGAGCGACTCTCATTAGCCTTAGCGAATGCCGATCGGCGCGGCGAAATGCTCGCTGTCGTATTTCTCGACTTGGACGGATTTAAAACCATTAACGATACCCTCGGACATGCCATCGGCGACCAAATCCTGCAATCTGTGGCCAAGCGCCTCACCGACTGTATGCCGAAAGGGGATAGCATTGCCCGGTGGGGAGGCGATGAGTTTACCTTCTTGCTCGATCGCATCAAATCCGCTGACGATGCGGCTGGGGTGGCGCGGCAAATTCTCGACACTTTGACAGCGCCTTTTATCCTGAACAATCGCGAATTTTACATCAAAGCCAGTCTGGGAATTGCACTAGCTCCCTATGATGGAGAAGATACGGAAACGCTGTTAAAAAACGCCGACGCAGCGATGTACCGCGCGAAGCAACAAGGGCGCAATACCTATCAGCTTTATACCCCTGCTTTGGGCACGAAAGCCTTTCACCGACTGCAGTTAGAAAACAGTCTCCACAAAGCGTTAGAACGGGAAGAATTTTGTTTGTACTATCAGCCGCAAGTGGAGTTAAAAACTGGTCGGCTTATCAGCATGGAAGCCCTGATTCGCTGGCAGCATCCCCAACGTGGATTGATATCCCCGGGTCAGTTTATTCCTTTAGCAGAAGAAAATGGGCTGATTTGTCCCATCGGAGAATGGGTACTTGCTACGGCGGCGGCTCAAAATAAAACCTGGCAGTTAGCGGGATTGCCCCCAATTCGGATGGCGGTCAATCTTTCCCTGCGTCAATTGCGCCAAAAAAACTTGTTCGATACCATTACGCGCATTTTAAGGGAAATGGGTCTGGCTCCAACCAGTTTAGAATTAGAAGTCACCGAAAGCATTGCCATGCAAGATCCAGAATTGACAATCGGCGTGCTACAGGCATTGCAGAAAATGGGGATTCATATCGCGATCGATGATTTTGGTACGGGGTATTCTTCTCTCTCGTCTCTGAAGCATTTTCCCCTGAATAAACTCAAAATCGATCGCTCGTTTATTCGCGATGCAATTTCGGAATCCTATGATGCAGCAATTGTCAATTCGATTATCTCTCTCGGGCATGGATTGAATTTAGAAGTGATTGCTGAGGGGGTGGAAACGGTGGAACAATTGGAGTTTTTGCGATCGCTTAACTGTGATTCCGTGCAGGGCTACCTGTTAGGCAAACCCCTCCCCGCCGAGGCGGCGACTGAACTGTGCCGTAAGTCCACCCTGTTCAGTGATAAGGGTGACGCAAAACAGCGCGATCGCCCTATTTGGTCCTGATAACCCTATCTCCCCTCGGGCATCCTCCCGCCCGTCTCGCGATCGGCAATGGCACCCCCTTGCCGATCGCATCTTCATTCCCCGAGTAACGCGCTTCACGATATAATCTTTTTTAAAACACAATCCCGGCACAGTTCCGTTTCCCCACCCAAACTGGAAAAAGCACCAGAGAACCCACAAGGTACCTGGGCTTGAGTTGAAACGGCGATCGCGCTGTTTTGCATCGCTCATTTCCCCACTCCAACGCCCACAGCTTGTTGCCTCTAAAAACCCATCACCAATGGACAAAAAACTTTACTTTCACAAGCTGGATGCCATTCGAGGAGTTGCCTGTCTCTATGTGTTAATTCACAACTTCGTTTATGGCTTATACTCGTCCAACCTCATTCCCTTCCCCGTAAAACTGCTGTTTGCTGCCGGACAAGAAGCGGTCATTGTCTTCTTTATTCTCAGTGGCTTTGTGGTGCAATTATCCGCCCTCAAGCATCCCCAACAACCGTTTAGAACTTTTTTTCTCAAGCGATTTAGAAGAATCTATTTCCCCTTAGTGATTGCCATGCTCGTTTCCCTGGGGGTATGCTATTTCAACGGCAGTTTAGCCTCCATATTTTCCTGGCGCGATGTGGCAGGCAATCTTATTTTACTCCAGGATTTTGGCAGCGTTAAGCCCGGAACCTGGTTTTATCCATTTTTGGGAAATTTACCTTTATGGTCTTTATCTTATGAATGGTGGTTTTATCTGCTATTTTACCCGATAAATTTACTATTTGGCGTCCAGTTTAAACGAATTTACTACGTCCTCGCGTTTTCAGCTTTTTCCTACTTCATCTATTGGCTTTATCCCAATCAAATTTCTCTGATTTCCGCGTATTTTATTATCTGGTGGACGGGGGTAGAAGCGGCAACCCTCTACGTCAAATCTCGCCAATTAAATTTTCAAGCCATGCGCCCGATTTTTGTCTCTTTGGGGGTGATGTTACTGGTGACGGGGTTGCCGATTTTGGGGGTGGAGGAACTTCGCCTCGGATATTACCCGATTTTGATGTTCCGTCACTTTTTGGCGGCGCTGGTGGCATTTGCGATCGGCACCTACTGGTATCAAAAAAAATTAGCCCATTTTGAAGTTATCTTGGGGTGGTTTTCTCCGCTTGCGCCCATTTCCTACAGTCTCTATGTGTTGAGCTATCCTATTTTGATTCAATGGGGGTTGCAATCGGCGTTTCCCGATAGTTGGCTGGTTTATTTCCTCAATTTCGGGTTATTGTTCGCCCTGGCGTATTTGGTAGAAATCAAACTCCAACCGTGGGTGAATCGGTGGATTAAATAAATTTACCCGGCATGTGGGAAATCGTGCTAAAAAAGACGTTTCAGCCAATCGCCGATCGCCGAAAGTCCCGGAGGGTGGAACCGGGGTTTTTGCTGCGCGATCGCCTGTTGCTTCAGTTCGGCGGCGGTGGGAAACGCGGCGGGTTTGGCATAAGCGTGCGATCGCAACACTTTCGCCAATTCATCGTTATCCTGGCGCAATCCTTCGTAAAAGAATAGCACTTCTCCGGGAAGATGGCACGCGCGATTGCAGGCGATCGCCTGCAACAAATCTTCTGCCCCAATCCGATATTTCCCTAACTTAATCAAAATCCCCGGTGCAATGCGCGGCAAATGCTGCGCCTCGTACTGTCTGTAGACCATCTCTCGCACAATCTGCTGGTAGCGTTTCGCGTCGCGGCGATAAATCTGCGGGTGCATCAAGTCCACAATTTCTCGTTCTATCCAAGTGCGAGAATCTTGCAAATATTCGGATAAGCACCAGCGATAGATATTGGGCGACAGGGAAACCAATAAATTCTCGTCAATTCCCTTGACATCTCGATACAGTTGTGCTAAGAACTCCGTGAGAATATCCGCCCGCCACTGCAGCCATTGGCGCTGTTGCGGATTGTCTGGCGGGTCGCGATCGAAGGTGTCGCGATAGCGTTGAACGGTGAATGCATCGTAACCGCCCTCACTGGGAAGGGCCGGCAGGCGATCGTCCCCTTGGATACCTGCGATATCGTAGCGGGTGGCCACTTCCAGGATTAAATCGCGGATGAAGTGCTGTACCGGGGGATAGAAGGCATTCATCCACTCGAAACCGTTTTTGCACAACAGATTCCCGGCGCGATCGCGGGCGGCCCAGTCGGGTTTTTTCTCTAGCAGCATCCCGCCATTGCAATTATACGAACTGGCAAACCCATATTCAAACCAGGGAATCACCGCCATGCCGCATTTTTTGGCTTCGGCGATCGCTTCGGCTAAGGGATCGCGCCCTGCAAACCGGGGATCGATTTCTACGCCAAAAGTGCGATGCATTACGGCACTGGGATAAAGGGTGAGTCCTCGGGTCCAGACTACTGGAAACAGCACGTTAAATCCGGTTTCGGCCAAAAAGGCGATCGCTTCGGCAATCCTGTCGCGCGATCGCCAGAGGTTACTATCGGTGGTGGGCATCCAAACGCCCCGTATTTCCATCATTTCAGCTCGTGCGATACAAAACAAAGCGCCGCAGGATTTCTCCTACGACGATAAAATTATAGTGCTACATTCGCGACTGCGTTAGTTGCGGGAGAGAGGTGGAGAAACCGGGTAGGTTTGCCCACTCGTGAGAGATAGAACCCCGGTTTCTTGTCCCTTTACTCTTTTTCCCTAGGCGATCGCTTTCACCAAGCTTTCCCCTTCTTCTGCCGGTTCTTCTTTCAGCAGACTCTCGTATAAATCGCTCAGTTGTGCGGCGACGCCATCCCAGCTAAATTTGTCTTCCACGCGCTTGCGTGCGGCTTCACCCAGGCGATCGCGCCATTCCATGTCGCCGAGAATGCGATCGATGGCTTCTGCGAAGGCAGCATCGTCCTGTGGCGGACATAATAGCCCGGTTTCTTCGGTTTTGACGCTGAACTGCAAACCGCCTACATCGCTGGCGATCGCCGGGGTGCGGCTGGCCATTGCTTCGATGGCTACCAACCCGAAGGGTTCGTAGTGACTGGGAATCGCACAAACGTCAGCCGCCGCAAAGTAGGTGGGCAGCACATCGTCGCCGATGCGTCCCGGGAAGGTGGTTATCTCGCGCAGACCTAATTCATCCACAATCCCCTCGATGCGATCGCGCTCGATGCCATCCGCTTGTCCCGGACGCGACCCGCCACCGATTATCAGTTTCAGGCGATCGCTGTGTCGCACGCGAGAGCGACCCACGGCCCGCACTAAGGTTTCGATCCCCTTGCGCTTGTCAAAGCGTCCCACATAGAACACCACTTTCTCATCCGGGTCGATCCCCAGGGTGGCGCGGGCGTCGGCTTTTCGGATCGAACCAAAGCGGTGAATGTCCGTCCCGCAGGGAATAATATCGATGGTGCCTTTCTGCGACACCAGCGATCGCATGTGTTCTTTCTCCTGCGGACTGGTGGCTACAATGCGCTCTGCAGTTTCCAAACATTCTTTTTCCACCGCCAAGCGCGTGGTGGCAATCGTCGGGATCGCCGACACTGCCTTATATTTCACCGCCCCCAAGGAATGGTAAACGTGAACCTGCTTGATGGGTTGCCGTTTCTTCAGCTCCATTCCCACCCAGGAAGACAGCCAATAGTTCGTGTGAACGATTTGATATTGTATGCCTTCTCGTTCCTGAAACTCTACCAGCCCTTCCACAAACTCGGGCAAAAATTCAAAAATTTCTTGCCTCGGGACGAATGCTTCCGGACCGGCCACCAGCCGAATCGTCCGACAATTGGGGGCATGTTCTACCACCGTGGGGGATTTGGCATCGGCTTTGCGGGTAAACATATCCACTTTCCAGCCCCGCTTTGCCAGTGCTTCTCCCACCTGTCGCACGTACACATTTTGTCCGCCTGCCTCTTCTTTACCAATTTCCACTGCGGGATCGCCGTGGACCGAAATTAAGGCAATATGTTTACTAGCTTCTACCGCCATAGTTTTTTTTTTCACCGGAATTCGACAAAAGCAGCTTGCAGATTCGTTTCACGAAACCCGCCACTGCCCTCTTCGACCGAGGGAATGTTGCAGAGATCTCCCGATCTCGCCGATTCCTCTTATCTCTATAATACTCGATCGGGGTGACAAGCGATCGCCACTTTGGCAAGTTCTGCCCCTACATGGAGCGATCGCCCATTTTTTTGAGTCCTCCCTCAGGACTTGAGGTGAGAACCCACAGGGAAATCTTTCCCTCGACCTACCATCTTTTTAAACTCCTTTCAGATTTACTCCCTCCTTACTCCACTGCGATTGTCTGGACTTCCCCCGCTTAGGTGGGCAATCCCGAACCCGCAGCCGTTGGTGGTTTTGAGTAACTCCACTTCCTCTTACCGATTATGGCTATAATATTTTAGCATTTTTTTATCTTTTTGACAAGCGCCCCCCTCTTCTGGCCGATCGCCCCCGTTTGAAATCTGCAATCTCCCAGGGATACAATCCTTTCATGGCGGGGATAACCAATTAACAATTGTCAATATCCCCACAAACTGGCTTCACCGACAGCCCCCAAAAAAAATTTGCAAAATCGATCGAAAATCCACTTTGCAACCCGAAAAACATCTGCTATGATAAAGAAGTGTCACCGAGGAGAGGTGGCTGAGTGGTTGAAAGCGGCAGATTGCTAATCTGTTTTACGGTTGGTAACGCCGTAACGAGGGTTCGAATCCCTCCCTCTCCGTTTCCGGCACCCCCCAGGGCGATGCCAAAATAATTTCTGACTCCCCCATTCTCTGACCCAGAGAATGGGGGAGTGGTTTATTGGACTAGTCTCCCTTCGCCATTACCAGCGATAACCGACGCTGACATACCCGATGGGAAACGGGAAAACATCATCATAGAAAAATATCATGCCCCCCACATGACCGCCGAGGTACCAACCGCTGGTCCATTGGTAATCGCCGCCAATGGTGGCATAGGGTAAGGCGATCGCCAAAGTTCCCACACCCCACGCCGGATTAAACCGATCCGCGATCGCCGATTCAAAATACTTCTTATAAGAGATCCCCAACGACGCATTAATTCCCAGGACGCTATCCACCCCGCGCGCATCGGTAGTCACCCAACCAAACGTCGGTAAATCAAACCCCGCACTATAGCGATAAGAATCGGGAAAGCGGACCTGGGCGAGTTCCCCAGATCCGGACTCCGGCGAACCCTTCCCCGTCGGCAAAATTGCCGCTTCGGTAATCAACTCCCATTTATCCAGACTCACCGACACTTCAAAATCCCGCAGCGATCGCCCTTCTCGGTTCGGGGGGGGAACCCTTGCGCCCGGTTGCGGTGGCGACTCAGGCGCGAGATCGGACGCGAACTCAGGCAGTGGATCCGCAACCCTGGGAGACTGAGCGATCGCTGGTGGAACCCAAGGGATCCCCAACCCTGCCAACCCCGCCAACGCCATCGATCCGACCCAATTTTTTCTCACACCCATCATAATTAATTTGAATAAACGCATTTGTTGCACCGATTCGATCGACCCCTGCGCCTTGCCAACTGGCGATCGCCGCTAAACGCCTCGCGCATCGGCGTAGCAAGCATTGAGTATAGAGAAAACCCGAATTTAGCGAAACCCCCAGACAGTGAGTGTCCTGCGGTTATCGGGCGATCGCGCCAGAGTGCAATACCTCAGCATAACCCATTTAAAATGCATAACCGCCACCGATCGCCACCCCAACCTCAATATCCTCCACATATCCCACCTTCACCCCAGTGGTAGCAATAAACCGCGAAAACAGCCGCCAGTCAATGCCCGCCGTGCCAAAAAAGCCAATAAAATTATCCGAATCCGTGGAAATCGCCACCCCGCTGCCAATATAAGGCGCGACATTCACCCGCAGCTGTTCATCCGTATCCTGGAGGGGAAAATCAATCGTCACCGGCACTTCAAACAACACATGTTCCCCGAACAAAACCGCTGGACGCAACGAGACTTGTTCCAGCAGTCCGATTTTGCTAAACAAGGCAAACCCGCCATCGCCCAGGGGACTCGCCGCATTGTCAGCATTGATCCCCACCTGCAGACCCGCCGCCACATAACTCGGACCAGACAGAGTAGTGCGACCCGGATCGAGTTCGTCATCATCATCGATCGCCAAATGTTCGGGTGGGGCGGGAGGGAGTGACCCCCCGGGGGAGAATGGGTGGGCGTCGATCGCAGAGAATTGAGCCGCATTCAGCGCCTGAGTTCCCCGGAGTAACATGGCGCGATCGCCGGCATTGTCTGCTGGAGGCGCTATGGTGGCCACCGTAGGGGACTCGTCATCAACTCCACCGGAATCGAGAGAATACCCCCCGCGATCGCCCGCCACTCCCGCCACCCCCTCATCCATCGGCGGTGGCGACACTTGGGCGATCGCCGCTAAATTTTCCCCCACCCCCGTCAGCGCCACCGCGCCAACACTCAGCCAAAACATGCCTCTCGCTAATGTAAAAATCACGCCTCACTCCTCACACCAATGTGAATTTTCGCTTCTAGATTGGCGATGGAAATCTTCACCGGATCCCAGGGCTTTCCCGAGACGCTGATTCCATCACCGGCCCAAAACAATCGCCTAGTCAGGGTGCAACCCGCGCCGGCTTACAGTTCTTGCACTGCACTCGCCACTTGTTGCGACACAAACGGCAAAATTGCTTCATTCTGACTTTGCGCCTTTCCTTGTGTAAACACCACCAACAAATAAGGGGACACCCCGGGCAATTCAATATAGGCGGCATCATGGCGCACTTGACTGGTCAACCCTGCCTTCGACCAGAGTTGAGCATTCTCGGGCAAACCCGCCCCCAAAAAACCCGTCACCTGATTTTCCGGATCCGCCGCCAGTTCTTCTGGGTCGAGAGAACGTTCCATCAGCTTCATCATCCCTTGGGATGCCTGGGAAGAAACCGCCACCCCACCCACAATACTGTGTAACAGACGAGCGGTAGCATTGGTGGTGAGCATATTGCGATTTTCCATTAACTCGCCGAGGAAAATTCGTTCCCGCCCGTAGGGTCCATCGCACCAGGTTTTTTGATTGACATTGATGCTTTCGAGTTCGGGCCATCCGAGGGACTGAAAATAGCGGTTGACAATATTGCGCTGCTGCTTCCAGGTTTCAAAGGGGGCGGGCGGTAACTCCGGACCGCTGGTGGTGCCGGTTAGTACATCGACCATCAAACTGGTGGCATCATTGCTCGAATCCACGATCGCATCTCGGATAGCGCGCTGCAATTCTGGACTGGTGACAATCATCTCTTTTTCCAGCCATTCGTAAACCGCCACGAGATAGAACAGCTTGACCACGCTGGCGGGGTAAATGCGCTCTAACCCCCGATAGGCATATCCTCGGATGGGATGATTCCAGAAGGCATCTGGACTGAGGGCACCACCGGTATTCACCGACACCGGGGGGTCGTAGACAATCCAGGTTAGGGCAATTTGGTTGCGGGCTAAGTGGGAAAATTCTGCCCAAGTTGTTTCTAAAATGCGATCGCCGATACTGTCGAGTTGTTCGTCTTTTCGGAAAAATGTCATGGTTTGTTGCAAGCTGGGATTGGGATTACAAGAAGGGGGAAACGACGCCAAGGGTCAATGTCAGGGGGTAAGCTTCTCGGAAGGCGCGATCGCGCCTATTTTATCTCTCGCCTATTGACGTTGCGTCGCGCAGAATTTTGGTCAGCGTCGGGGGGCGTTGGGTTTATCGGTTATTTTTTCTGGGTTATTGTTTATCGTTGGGTTACTCATCCTGGACAATTATGGTTTCTCTGAGTCAATTAACATCTAGCTGTGCCAGCACAGTGCAGTATCGATGCCGAGTTCATTTAAACATTTATGATTCCCCCAGATGCGACAGCTTGGCAACTCAAGCCACGGCGGGGCGTCACTTGCGAATTGTACTCCCCCAGGGGGAGGAGTCGAAGCTGTGGTCTGCAAGTCGCGCCGGGGAGTCTTCTGAGGCACTGAAAGTCTTGCTGTGTGAAGATGATTATCCCGGATGGGTGAAAATTGCCGATATCGAGCATCTGCAAACCGCCCCTCGCCCCTATCAGCCGACGCCGAAGTCTCGCGAAGACATCGAACCGCGATTATCTACCGCGATCGCCTTTACATACGATGCCATGCAACGCCCCAACGAGTACCTCTGGGGCGGCACCATCGGCCCGAATTACGATTGTTCCGGACTCATGCAAGCTGCCTTTCGCGCCGCTGGCATTTGGCTGCCCAGAGATGCCTATCAGCAAGAGCCTTTTACGCGATCGATTCCCCTGCAGGAGTTACAACCCGGGGATTTGGTGTTCTTCGGTCCGGCGGAAAAAGCCACCCATGTGGGACTTTATCTCGGCGAGGGTCGTTACATCCATAGTTCTGGCAAAGAAGTGGGTCGCAATTGTGTCGGGATCGATTCTCTTTGCGATACCCAACACCCCGTCAGTCGCCACTATTCCCAACAACTGCGCGGCGCAGGTCGCGTCATGTCCAGCTATCAGCCCGGAATTTAGTTACATCTAAATTGCATATTTCATTTTTCTCATTTTTCTCATTTTCTCGTTCCCCCCAGGGGGGAATGCCCATCCCGAGGTTCCGCCTCCTCCCGCGTCCTCTACCCCAATCCCACCCACAGACTCAACGCCACCCTCTCTTCAGATTATTCTATCGCGAAATATGCAATTTAGATGAATTGTAACTCCAAATAGAGGTAAGCGATCGCCTGAGTAGCCCCACCTCAGTCCCCCCATACCGGAACGCCGGATCGATTCTTAACATTCCTTAACAATTGGAAAAAAAAACATTAGCATGAGAGAGGTGGGGGCATGTTGGTGCCCCCAATGGATTGCTGAGATTTACAAGAAGGGAATGAAACGCTTTGAGAGTATTCTGGGAGATTGAGGCACAGCGTCGCAACAGCCTCTTGATATTATTTGGTGCGGGGTTATTGTTTTGGGCGAGCATTGCCTCGTTGCTGCCCACCCTACCGCTTTATGTGGAATACCTGGGCGGAACCAAGGGACAAATCGGGTTAGTGATGGGGGCATTTGCCTTGGGGTTGCTGCCCTCGCGCGCCTGGTTAGGACCGTTTGCGGACCGCCGGGGGAGAAAAATCGTTTTACAGTTAGGGGCCACCGTGGTAGCGATCGCCCCGTTGGGGTATTTAATCGTCAACTCGATTCCCCTGCTGATGGTGCTGCGGGCGTTCCACGGAATTAGTATTGCCGCATTCACCACCGGATACAGTGCCTTAATCGCGGATTTGTCACCGCCGCGCAAGCGGGGGGAATTAATTGGATATATGAGCTTAGTGAATCCCCTGGGGGTGGCGATCGGACCGGCGGTGGGGGGATATATCCAACAATCTTTGGGGTATGCGCCCTTATTTTTCATGGCCTTTGCCCTGGGAAGCCTCAGTTTGCTGTGTATTTTCCCCGTCAGCGAAACTTGTGGGGAGAGTTTGAACCCCACCGAAGCATCTCCCCAAAATCGGCAACCCTCAGCGCCAACCGAATCCTTTTGGCAGGTGTTGTCCAGTCCTCAGGTGCGGGTTCCCGCCTTTGTGATGCTGATGGTGGGGTTAGTGTTCGGCACTGTTGCCACATTCGTGCCATTATTTATTAAAAATAGCCAGATCGACATTAATCCGGGATTGTTTTATAGTGCCGCCGCCGTATCCAGTTTTAGCCTGCGCTTATTTACCGGAAAGGCATCCGATCGCTACGGGAGGGGGTTGTTTATTACCAGCGGTTTGAGCGCATATTTTCTGGCTATGCTGATGTTGTGGGGGGCCAAAGAGCCGGCGAGACTGTTGTTTGGGGCATTGCTGCAAGGATGTGGGGCAGGGATGGTGATTCCGATGATGCTAGCGCTGATGGCCGATCGCTGTGCGCCACACCAGCGGGGTCGATTTTTTGCCATGTGCGTGGGGGGGTTTGACTTGGGGATTGCCTTGGCAGGCCCGATTTTGGGAGCGATCGCCGCCGAAACCGACTATCGGAGTCTGTTTGCGATCGCCGCAACGATGGCACTGGTGGCGATCGCAGTATTTGTCACCGCCTCGAGTACAACCCTGACGCGCTCCATCAAATTTGCCTTTGGGCGAGAAAAAGACTGGTATGCCCTGCAAGAATCCAACTAAAATGAGCGCTCCCATAAAAAGTTTGAGTTCTGAGCTATTTCATTCGCTCAGAACTCAACTTTCGGAGACTATGATGTTTTAACGGGCTAGGAGGGATTCGAACCCCCGACACCGTGGTCCGTAGCCACGTGCTCTAGTCCACTGAGCTACAAGCCCTTGACTCACCAAAATTAATAGTAACACAGCTTTTGGGAAAAATGAAACCAAATTCTGAAAATTTTTCTAAAAATTCTTCAAACCCTGACCAGCTAAGCCATTTAGACGATAAAAATCAAGCACAGATGGTGGATGTTTCGGGAAAAGCAGCCACCAGGAGGCAAGCGATCGCCCTCGGTCGGGTGCGGATGTCCACAGAGACCTTAGCCAAAATCCAAGCCGGAGACGCCCCAAAAGGAGAAGTGCTAAGCACTGCCAAACTAGCAGGTATTATGGCCGCCAAACAGACCTCCCAGCTCATTCCCCTGTGCCATCCCTTACCCCTGCACAAAATTGACCTTCAGATCGTTGCAGATCCTCAGCTACCCGGATATGAAATTCGCGCCCTCGTCATCACCAAAGCCGAAACCGGGGTAGAAATGGAAGCCCTCACCGCCGTTTCCGTCGCTGCCCTTACCCTTTACGACATGGCCAAAGCCCTAGAAAAATCCATTGAAATCCAATCCATTCGGCTGCTGAGCAAGACAGGCGGAAAATCTGGCGACTATCAAGCAGCGCCAGAAACCAAGCAGGGATGAGAGTTGACGGGCAATGCGGCAGAATTCAGCGTCGATTTCAACCAGGCGAGAGTGCGAAGATCGTGGATGAAAATGAGATTTTGATGTGGGGGAAATCAAGCGAGGGGAAGAATTCGACTGGGTTGGGGGATAGAAGAAATCGAGAAAAAAAATTCCCACTCAGCGCGCCTTGGGTGCAGAATACTGCTTGAGGATTTCCTCTCCTCGGCGAACTAAGGGTTGAGAGCCTTCGATCATCAACAAGTAACCCCCTTGTCGAACGTGATGGTGGTAGATGCCGACAGTGGTGCCTTCTCCCAAGAAGCCAAATAAAGCTCCAACCACGGCACCGGAGAAGCCGCCCACGATGCCGGCGGTAGGGATGAGGAGCATCAACGTCAGGGTGAGGGAGGTATCGAAGCCCCAATGTAAAGCCAGAAACACAGCCAAACCCGCCACCGTGCCTACCGTGCCGGTGACGAGAGCGAAACGGCGGGCTTTGTGCAGGGCGATTTGCATGGGTTCCAACAACCCGACGCGATCGGGAGAACTGTAGCCTTGGCCGACGATCGCCAGATGCTCGGGAGAAATCCCGTGGTACTGTAACAGTCGGTAGGCTTCAAAAGCCGCCGCTTCATTGGATAGGGGAACGATCGCCAGAAAGGTCTGGCGCTTGGTAGAATTTTGCCGGAGTAATCGTGCGGGAGTCACAAAACTTTTCAGGTGAAGGGGTGGTGAATGTCTATTTTGCATTTTATCGTTACTTCTGACTCGAAGGCGGGCCGTTAACTCTAACTTAATCAAATTGGCAGTATTAGGTTTTACAACTTATATTGAAAAGCTCAGCGCGTGGCCCCGAGATCCGCCGCAGGGGAAGTTATCGTAGAAGCATCAGTCCAATGCGCCCTAAAATAAAGAAGTTCAGACTTTGGTGAACAAGGTTCGCCAAGTCGGCTTAAGTGTTGAGACAGGATAGTTATGCCTCCGCGTTGGCCTCGCAAACCCGACCGCAAGGATCCCGAATTTCGCAAAATTGACGATCGCATGAATTTTGCCGTTCATGTGGCAATTTTTGCCGCCAGCAATTCCGGGGTCTGGTTTTTCCGAACCGTGCAGTTTGCCCAGTGGACTTGGAGTGTCTGGTTTACGGGCAGTTGGCTGCTGATTTTAATCGCTCATGCGATTTATGTTTTCTTAATTGCAGATTATTCATCCGATTATTATGGCAAATCCTAATACCACGAAAGAAATTGAAAACCTTGCCGCGCAAATTGCCGACAAGGTTTATCTCGACATTGCGAAATGGCGTCTGCGTTTAGATGATGCTCATTTGCACGTCACCTTAGCCGAACAGCTTTATCCGTTGCTGACCGAAAGTCCCGCCATCGAGGAAGCGGAGGTGGTGAAAGTTCTGGAAGGAATCCCAGTCAACCTGGGGGGAGGGCGGCGACAATTGCCGTTATTGGAGTTAATTCCCACAAGCTGCCAAGTGGATTTGATCGGCACCTTAGAAGAGTTTAAGCGCGAACTTTAATCGCGATCGCCCTTTGGGGTGGGCGAGTTGTGGGACTTCCCCACTGTTCCACAGGGGAGGAATCGGGAATGGGCGATCGCCCGGGCACCCTCCCCACGGATTGAAACACCGCCGCTGCGATCGCCCCTGTGGCATGATTCCCCAGACAATTCCCGCCGGGGTTCCCTGACCTTCCACCGCATCTAACCCACACCATGAGCAAAGACACAAAAGTTTATTTAATCCGCCACGGTATCGCCGCCAACCGGGAAGACTACCCGCAAGATGAAGCGCGTCCCCTGACCAAAGAGGGGATTCGCAAAACCCGGAAAGTGGCCAACCGACTGCAAGAACTGGATCTACAATTCGATGTGATTTTGACCAGTCCGTTAGTGCGGGCCAAGCAAACCGCCGAGATTCTGCAAACGGCAGGATTGGGCAGCCAAATTAAAGAATCCACCTCCCTCTCGCCGGCTGGGGATTTGAATAATTGGTTGAACTGGTATCGCAAATGGCGTCAGTCTGGCGGACAGTGCGTGGCACTGGTGGGGCATCAGCCCGATTTGGGAAATTGGGCGGAAATTTTAGTCTGGGGAGAAGCGCGAGAGCGCCTGGTGGTTAAAAAAGCCGGGGTGATTGGTGTGATGCTGCCAGAAACCGGGGATCCGGTGGGCAACAGTTCCATGTTTTGGCTGACCCCACCGAAACTGCTGCTGTGATGTCCGGTGGGGGGTCTGAGGGTAACAAGTCGGCGTTGAGGAATGGCTCTGGTGGAGGTATGCTCTCCATGAACCAGACCCCCATTGGCAGGCGATCGCAATTCCCCCCGGGGGCATGACCCAATTTGTCAGTGAACGATGATAAAGTTAAGAATTATTTCGGAAAGGAGACTCTAAACCCTTTGGGGAAATAGAAATAAAGTTTTTATGTAAAAAGGCTAACATTTCAAGAGGATCTGGTAAGTTAGCTTGATGGTATTTCACTAAAGCAAGGGCTAAAGCTTATGACTGTCGCCGGCGACTTAAAGACAGGTTTTGAATTTAAGCCAGGTTTAGAAGGCGTTCCCGCTACTCTATCGAGCATCAGTTATGTAGATGGCAAGAAAGGAGTGCTCGAATATCGCGGGATTCCCATCGAAGAACTGGCAGCCAACAGCAGTTTCCTGGAAACCGCTTACTTATTGATTTGGGGCAATCTGCCGACTAAAGATGAGTTGAATGCCTTCGAGCATGAAATTCGCTATCACCGCCGGATCAAGTATCGGATTCGGGACATGATGAAATGCTTCCCAGAAACCGGGCATCCCATGGATGCGTTGCAAGCCTCTGCGGCGGCGCTGGGATTGTTTTACTCGCGTCGGGCATTAGACAATCCCGCCTATATCCGCGCCGCTGTGGTGCGGTTGTTGGCCAAAATTCCCACGATGGTGGCGGCATTTCAATTGATGCGCAAAGGCAACGACCCGGTGCAGCCTCGGGATGATTTGAGCTATTCCGCCAACTTTTTGTACATGTTGACCGAGCGCGTACCGGATCCTCTGGCGGCGCATGTGTTTGATGTGTGCTTGACCCTTCATGCAGAACACACCATTAATGCTTCTACCTTCTCGGCGAGAGTGACGGCTTCGACCCTCACGGATCCCTATGCGGTGGTGGCATCAGCGGTGGGAACCTTGGCAGGTCCGCTACATGGAGGAGCGAATGAAGAAGTGATCGACATGCTGGAAAAAATTGGCTCGAAGGAAAATGTTCGGCCCTATGTGGAAGATTGCATCGCTCGCAAAGCGAAGATTATGGGCTTCGGTCACCGGGTGTACAAGGTGAAGGATCCGCGCGCGATCGTCCTCCAGAATTTGGCCGAAGAGCTATTCGAGAAGTTTGGTCGGGATCGATATTATGATGTGGCGGTAGAAATCGAGCGCGTGGTTGAGGAAAAACTCGGCCAGAAGGGGATTTACGCGAATGTGGACTTTTATTCGGGTCTGGTTTATCGCAAGTTGGGCATCCCCACGGATTTGTTTACGCCGATTTTCGCGATCGCTCGCGTCGCCGGTTGGCTGGCCCACTGGAAAGAACAGCTAAACGAAAACCGCATTTACCGTCCGACTCAAATTTACACTGGCACCCACGGCGCTCCTTACATTCCCACAGAAGAACGATAAGGCACTCAACAACCCTCCGTTAACCCTGTCGAGCCTAACGGGGGGATTGAGAATCGAGAATTGAGACTTGAGAAAGAATTCAAAAATGCTCAGTTCTCAATTTCTCTGGTGTTGGGGCGGGTCGAAATTCCGCGATCGCTGGGGTTTCATGGCACAGTCTACCCGCTCCAACCCGCTTTCTAGTTCCCCCCTCCACCGGACCGGACCGTTAAAAAACTCCGCCTTGAACTCCACCCGGGGGCGTTAAATTGTTATTAATCTGTAATTCAATAGTTAGCAATTGAGAATGAAAAATGGAGAATTAAGAGTGTAAGGCTTTTTCAGATCGCAAATCGCAAATCGCAATGTCTCTCGCCTGGGGAAATCAGGGGCGAAACGACGAAAGAGGCCCGAACGGATATAACCCGGGAACGATAAATTTTAGCTTATGCGTCTCCCTGGCTTTTTCAATGCTTATCCTTGGGGGGAAATTTTATATTGTAATCCAATTAATTCAGATTTTATAGAAGCTAAAAAATTTTTATAGCCCGGTGGAATCCGGGGCGAAAACAGTTGGGTATAAAATAAAAAATAAAGCTCAGGTCTCCCATGCCAGGGGATTGCACAGTGGTAGTGTGCGGCAAGAGGTTCACCCGCTCTGGGAGAAAAAAGACATGCATGCAGACTGAAACTCAGACTCCTCCTCGATTTCTGGCGTCCCCCCTCGGGTTATACTGTTACTGAGTTCCAGTCGTAAGAAATCTTCACAATTTCTCAACAAAGCATGAACCCAGGTATTGACCTACAAGGAAGTTTTATAAAAGTCCTGACGGATTTAGGCGTTCCGGCGACGGTGGCGAAAGTCATTTGGATGCCATTGCCGATGATCCTGATGCTGCTGGCCGCCACCGTTGGGGTGCTGGTATCAGTGTGGCTAGAGCGGAAAATTTCTGCTGCTGCCCAACAGCGGATCGGCCCGGAATACATCGGTCCGTTGGGAATTCTAGCGCCTGCTGCCGATGGGATGAAGCTGGTCTTCAAAGAAGACATCATTCCCTCGAAAGCGGATCCGTTGCTATTCACCCTAGGGCCGATCCTGGTGGTGTTGCCGGTGTTCGTTTCCTACTTAATCGTGCCATTTGGGCAAAACCTGCTCATCAGCGACGTGGGAATTGCGATTTTCCTGTGGATTGCCCTATCGAGCATTCAGCCGATTGGCTTGCTGATGGCCGGCTATGCCTCCAACAATAAATACTCCCTGCTAGGGGGGTTGCGGGCAGCGGCGCAGTCGATCAGCTACGAAATTCCCCTCGCCTTGAGCGTGGTCGCGGTGGTGATGATGTCCAACAGCCTCAGCACCCTGGATATCGTGGAACAGCAATCGAGCTACGGTATTCTCGGATGGAATATCTGGCGTCAACCGGTGGGTTTTATCATCTTCTGGATCGCGGCGCTGGCGGAATGCGAACGCTTGCCCTTTGACCTTCCCGAAGCGGAAGAAGAACTCGTCGCCGGCTATCAAACCGAATATTCCGGCATGAAATTTGGGTTGTTTTATGTGGGTTCCTACGTCAACCTCGTTCTTTCTGCCTTGCTGGTGGCGGTGTTGTACTTGGGGGGATGGGAATTTCCGATTCCAGTGGAAACCATTGCCAATTGGATCGGCATCAGCGAGACCACTCCTTGGTTGCAGTTGATTACCGGGATGCTGGGCATCACCATGACCTTACTGAAAGCTTACTTTTTCGTGTTCCTGGCGATTCTGCTGCGCTGGACCGTGCCCCGGGTGCGGATCGACCAGTTGCTCGATTTAGGCTGGAAGTTTTTGCTGCCGGTGTCCCTGGTGAACCTGCTGTTAACCGCTGCCTTGAAACTGGCATTTCCCTTTGCATTTGGCGGGTAATCGGCGGATGGCGCTGAGGAAAAGTGCCTAGGCCGAATTATAGGCGACGCCGTTGCGTCGTCGGAGTAGCCAGATCGAGGAGCCTTCTACCGATTGAATCAGAGAAAACAACCATGCTGAAATTTCTCAATCAAATTAGCGAGTACGCAAAAGAGACCGTTCAATCTGCCAAATATATTGGTCAAGGACTGTCCGTTACCTTCGACCACATGCGCCGTCGTCCGGTAACGGTGCAGTATCCCTACGAAAAACTGATTCCCTCGGAACGCTACCGGGGTCGGATTCACTTTGAATTCGATAAGTGCATTTCGTGCGAAGTGTGCGTGAGGGTTTGCCCGATCAACCTGCCGGTGGTGGATTGGGAATTCAACAAGGAAACCAAAAAGAAAAATCTGAAGCACTATAGCATTGACTTCGGGGTGTGCATTTTCTGCGCCAACTGTGTGGAATATTGCCCCACCAACTGCCTGTCGGTGACGGAAGAATACGAACTGGCGGCTTACGATCGCCATGAATTGAATTTTGATAACGTCGCAATGGGACGGTTGCCTTACAAGGTCACGGAGGATCCAATGGTCACGCCGTTGCGAGAACTGGCGTATCTGCCGAAAGGGGCGATCGATTCGCACGATTTACCCCCGGGCAAGCAACGCGCCGGACAACGCCCAGAAGAAATTCTGGAACAGATGGAACAAGCGGAAACGAAGCAGCAGTAGGGAAAGTTGGCGGAGGGGCTGACGATCGATGGCGAGTGCTGTGCCATCGCGATTAGCCCCACGCCCCACTGGAACCATGATGCGATTTAAGCGATCGCGGTTAACCCACTGACCCACTTTCATCGATCGAGATCGAGAATTTTGACGCAAGGAATAAGGACGACAAAAAAGTGAATTTAGCTGAAGGCGTTCAGATAGTTTCGTTTGGCATATTGGCAGCTATGATGATTGGAGCCGCATTGGGCGTGGTGCTGCTGTCAAATATTGTCTATTCAGCCTTTTTGCTCGGGGGCGTGTTTATTAGCATGGCCGGCCTGTATTTGTTGCTGAATGCCGATTTTGTGGCTGCTGCCCAAGTGTTGATTTATGTGGGAGCAGTGAACATTCTGATTTTGTTTGCCATCATGCTGGTGAACAAGCGGGAAGATTTCCCGAAGCTGCCGAAATACTGGATTCGTCGGGGAGCCACTGCTGTGGTTTGTGCGGGGGTGTTTGCCCTGTTAAGTACGATGGTGTTATCCACTCCTTGGGCGGTGATGCCGATTCGTGCCACTGCACTGAGTTCTACCGTACAAATCGGCGAGCATTTCTTTAGCGACTTTTTGCTGCCGTTTGAGTTAGTGTCTGTGCTGTTGCTGATGGCAATGGTAGGGGCAATTCTGTTGGCTCGCCGGGAGTTGGTGCCGGCTCGAGAGCTGCTGGAAACTGAGCAGAAAACTGACCTCCAGTTACCGGAACGTCCTCGAGAACCGGTGGCGGCGATCGGGAGCACCACCGACAAGGAGTAAAGCGGAACGCAGAAAAAGGCGAGTGCAAATTGCGGGTTTTGGTTGACCTTTTTCTGGTTCAATGGGTGGAGGACTACCTGCATGGAAATCACAACCGTTGGAGCATACGAAGCAAAATAGATGGTACTGCAACTCGAGTATTTTTTAGTGTTGGCGGCGGCGCTGTTCTGCATTGGGATTTATGGCTTGATTACCAGCCGCAACGCCGTGCGCGTGTTGATGTCAATTGAGTTGCTGCTCAATGCGGTCAATCTCAATTTGATGGCGTTTTCTAATTTTCTGGACTCGGCGGCGATTAAAGGCCAGGTGTTTGCCGTGTTTGTGATTACGGTGGCGGCGGCGGAAGCTGCGGTGGGTCTGGCGATCGTGCTGGCTATCTATCGCAACCGCGATACGGTGGATATGGAACAGTTCAATCTGCTCAAGTGGTAGCGATCGCGCTTTGGGAAGGCTGCTGGCCTGCAATCCGCTAGCCGATACACCGGACGATTCATTACCACAAAAACCGGGTTTTGTCAATAAACCCGGTTTTTAATTTAGCTTCTCGGCGGGAAGCCCCGCGCTCTACCCTTGCTTGGTGAGCGTCGGGATGAGAGCCAGGGGAAATGGAGGGGTTCGATGCCCCTCCATTTCCCGAATCGGAGGAGT
>NZ_JAYFEQ010000977.1:0-401 GCF_055795085.1 Phormidium sp. CCY1219
GTTCTCCTTGCTGAAAGGCTTTTTCTTGTTCTTGTTGGTAAAGGGGTGCTAATCTCATAATTAACGCTCTGTCTCCTTCATCTAAATCTTGTCGCACTGCCAGAGTTCTTTCCAAGTGATATAACAAATTTAAGGTCATTGACCGTAAGGGAATATCCGGGGATAAGGCTTCTAGTTCGTCGATCGCCTGTTCTTGGACTCTTCCGCGCCCCAGCAACCTCAACCAGAGAGTTTCTGGGGTTTGGGGTAACTGGTGAATCACCACGATCGCACTGCGGAATGCCTCCCCCATCCCATAGATTCCTGGCAGCCAGTTTTCTTCTAGCATAGCGCTAAATCTTGATAAAATGGTAGGGGAAGCGGTGGGGGTGAGAATCCATAATTTGGGTAAGGCTTCGTTG